>CAIWUD010000017.1 GCA_903915775.1 uncultured Chloroflexota bacterium
AGAGCGATCAGCGCGTACTGGAGCAGGCCGTTAGTGAACGAAAAGGGGAGAAACCAGGCCAGGATCGCAAGCGCCACCACGGCCTGCTGGTAGTCACCGAACTGTGACCGCGTGAAGAGCCGGACTAGATCGTGGGCTATGATGGAGATGCCCATAGCCAAGGGAAAGGCCAGAGTCAGCAGGAGTTGGAGCGTCCGGCTTTGGGCATTGGCGAAGGCCGTACGCTCACCACCCGCACGCCGTGAGAGCATGGGGAAGACCGCAAAAGTGATGGCTGGTGGCACAATCATCGCGATGCCAAGGATGGTGTAGATCAGGTTGTACTGCCCCACGAGCCCCTCGGCAGCGCTCCCGGTGAAGGCCCGTACGAGGAAGACGTCGAAGCGAAAGAAGACCGCGCTGAGCAGGTTGTTCAGCATGAGTGGCAGCGCTTGGGGTACAATCGCCCGTTGGGCGGCTCCATCCCACACCACGGTTGGTGGGAAGAAGTCACGCCGCTGGAGCCAGAAGAAGATCCCGGCGGTGATACTACTCACGGCTACGGCCGACCAGGCGAGCCCGAGGATCGTTGGGGCGAGGATGATCACGGCGATGCGGGCAAGAAAGCTCAGGAGCGCAGTGACGAGCTCGAGGAGCGCGGGTACCTCCATGCGCTCACTCGCCATGTAGAGTGCGGTAACCGCCCCCGAGTAGGCGCCTGGGAGCAGCGTAAGCATCAGGATCAGTACTGCTGCTGCCCCCTCCCCCGATAATGGTTGGCCGATGAGTGCAAAGGTAGTCAGGGTCAGGATGGCGATGGGGAGCGCAGCAGCCACAATCAGGAGCAGACGTAGGGTTAAGGTGACCCCGAAGAGCCGTTTTGCCGCTCCGGGGTCACGTGCGGCTTCACGGGTGAGGAGCACGCCCAGGCCAAACTCGGTGAAGATTGCCAGATACTGGCTCACCAGGAGCGCTGCAAAGGTATAGTCACCGAAGCGAGCTACATTCATGGTGCCGGCTAGAAGGAAGAAGACGACCATATCGAGGCCGCGCACGAGCAGGCGTAGCCCAAAGGTGACGACACTGTTCTTAAAGATGCGGCGTACCGCATTGGTCGGATCGTCACGGTAGATGCGCCGCCAGAGGATGGTACTCAGGATAGCCAGAGTCAGTACGCCGAAGAGGAGTAGACTCAACCAGCCTGATGGTACGCTCTCGTCACTCGTCACGGAGGATTACCTCACTCTTGCGTCCATCACTTACCAGTTCGATGAGGCCATGAACCCGGCTGTGGAAGAGTTGCTGGCTGTAGCGCTGGCGCTCGGCAAAGCTGAGTTGCGCCGGCTCTGGAGCCTCGTAGGCGTCAGTGAAGACGATAGCCTGTGGGCGCAGCGCAGCCATGAGTTCAGTCGGGGGGTCGCGCTGCCAGGGGAAGATGAGCAGATCAAGGGGGCGCCCTGCACTGCGGAGCGCTGCCTGATCACCGGCGGAACCACCGCTATGGAGGAGGAGACGGGTGGCGCGGTAGCTGAGCAGCAACACCGCCCCGCCCTCCTTACCCGCTTCAGCAGCGAGTACTGTGAGGGTTACCCCGTCAAGATCGAGTCGTTGCCCAGGTGTAAGGGTCTGCGTTGGGGTGGTAGCGGTCAGACGCCGCCACTCGCCAGCAAAACCTGTCCCTCCAAGGCCCGGCGGTGCCAGCACGATCGCGGGTTGATAGCGTGCTAACGCGGCGACCTGGGCGATCATGCGCTTCCCGCTTGTCCCAGTGAGCAGAACTGCGCGCAGATCGCGTTGCCAGTAGGGCATCAGCCGAGCAAGGAGCATCGTCAGGCGCGCTGGGTCGCTCCCCCCATCAATCAGTACGAAGCGCCCCCTTGGGGTCTGGATCACGAATGCATCACCTGGCGTTTCGAGGATGTAGAGGTGCATTCGCCCGTCGGGCCACTGCAGCCAGGCCGCGATGGCCAGGAGTGAGAGTAGACCGAGGATTGGTGGCAGTAGGTGGTGGCGCTGCTCTGTGGGGGCTGTAGCTGCCATGGGCTGCCTCCAGTTGGTAGGTGAATTGCTGCATAAAGTTGGCACAGATGCCCCCCTCCCAACCTCCCCCCGCTGGGGGGAGGATTCCAGCTCCCTCCCCCAACGGGGGAGGGGTGGGGTAGGGGCAAGAGGTGCTAACGTACTGAAGCAGTACAGGTAGGTGCTACACCCATGGCTACCGCACGAGGCACCACGATGTTACGGCTGGTACGGCACCTTCGCCGGATCCTCAGCCGAGGAGCGCGATGGCATCAATCTCGACACGTACGTCACGGGGTAGGCGCGCCACCTCTACCGTACTGCGTGCGGGCGGTAATACGGGGAAGAACTCGGCAAAAACTGCGTTCATCGCCTGAAAGTCGTTCATATCTGCCAGAAAGACGGTGATTTTTACGGTTCGTGCCAGGGATGAGCCAGCAGCCTTCAGTACTGCCTCTAGATTCATCAGAACACGTCGTGTCATCACCCCAATGTCACCTTCCACCACCTGACCTGTCGCGGGATCGAGCGGGATCTGACCTGAAGCAAAGACCATACCCGCGGCGACAATCGCCTGGGAGTAAGGGCCGACTGCGGCAGGGGCATCGGTTGTGCGTACCACGGTGCGTTCCATGGGTCGTTGCTACCTTTCTTCAATCTGGGGGCGTTCAGACGCGCCACTTCATCACGAACAGGACCTTCGACGTCTCTCTTTGGGCCTCTTGAGGCATCGATCAGGCAGCAAGATCGCCATCTGGCTCGATGGACTGCAGTTGCTGCACTCGTAGCTCAGCCGTATCGAGTAACTGCTGACACTCAGCGGCCAGGCGTATACCCAACTCGTAGAGGCTAAGCGTCTCGGCGAGAGGCAGTTCACCAGCTTCTAGCCGTGCCACCACCTCCTGGAGCCGCGCATAGAGTGACTCGTAGCTCTCGACCGGGTTCTGAGCCTTCATGGACGCACTCCTTCGGCAGCGACGGATCTCGCGTGCAGTTCACCATCGCGTAGGGTTATGGTTAATGGCGTCGTAGCAGGGGCCTGATCCGGACTCGTCAGCACCTGCCCACTGTCGGCGTGGCGCACGACCGCGTAGCCGCGGGCCAGTGTTGCCTGGGGGCTCAACACGGCGAGGCGACCAACGAGGTTCTGCAGAGCCAAGCGCTGCCGTTCAGCGGTGACGGTAGCTGTCCGCTCGAGTCGACGCGACAGCTCATCGATCTGCTGACGATCACGGGCGAGGCGTCTGGATGGCGCATGGCGATCGAGCAACGCGTGAGCAGTCGCAACAGCCTCTTGGCGCAGATTCAAGGCTTGCGCCATCAGCAGATTGAGCTGGAAACGCAACGCACCGATACGGTTGTGAAGATCGCTCAGCTCAGGTACGGCGAGTTCGGCGGCCACTGAGGGGGTAGGTGCACGCAGGTCGGCCACAAAGTCGGTGATCGTAACATCGGTTTCGTGGCCAACCCCGCTGATCAGCGGCACCGGGCTAGCAAAGACCGCGCGCGCTACCGCTTCATCGTTGAAGGCCGAGAGATCATCAAGCGATCCGCCACCACGTGCGAGAATAATCAGATCACCCCCTGCCCCATAGGCGCGGTAGAGAGCCTCGACGATACTTGCAGGAGCAGCTGCTCCCTGTACGAGGCATGGGACAACCACAACCTCGACCAGAGGAGAGCGACGGGCGAAGATCGTCAACATGTCCTGGAGCACCGCCCCACCTGGGGCAGTCACGAGGATGATGCGGCGCGGTAGGTAGGGTAGGGGGCGCTTCCGATCCTCGGCAAAGAGCCCTTCAGCCATCAGACGGGCTTTGAGCTCTTCGAAGCGTGCGAAGAACAACCCAGCCCCGGCCGATACCACATGATCAACGTAGATCTGCAGATCGCCCCGCGCCTCGTAGAAACCAAGGCGTCCGTGGGCCAGTACGAGATCACCTGAGCGGGGCAAGTTGGACAAACGCGCCGCATCACTGCGCCACATCACCCCACGAATGATCGCCCGCTCATCCTTTAGGTTGAAGTAGCAGTGGCCTGAAGCAGCGTGGCGTTTAAACTCCGAGAGCTCCCCTTGGATCCAGAGATCGCCCAGGAGCGGGTGGGACTCGAGCAGTTCGCTCAGGTACCTAGCGACATCACTGACGGTGAGAGCCTGGTTCATGCGTCGTGGCGGGGCGTTCGCGAGGAACGTCTCGGCTGCTCCCTCAAGCTACAGGCATCAGCCTACAGTGGCTCGATCACTACCAGGGCCTGACCATACTCAACGGGCTGTCCATTTTTGACCATCATGCGCACCACCCGACCGGAGATATCACTTTCGATCTCGTTCATCATCTTCATTGCCTCGATGATACCGATCGAGTCACCCGCCCTGATCTCGTCACCCTCCTGGACAAAAGGGGGGTCCTTGGGCGATGGAGAGGAGTAGAAGGTGCCAACCATTGGCGCGGTGATGGTATGCCCGGTAGGTGTGGTAGAGGGGATACCCTCTGCGGAGGGCGATGCCACCGGGAACGACGACTGGATCTGCGTTGTTGGCAGGGCCATAGGGTTCATCTGGGGCTGCATCAACGGCGCCATCGCAATCGGCTGGGCCGCGGTGATCACGGTGCCCCTCTTGACGTGTAGCTTCTGATCGCCCTGCTTGATCAGGATCTCCGTGATGTCAGATTGCCCAATCAGGCGTAGGATTTCGCGCAGATCGCCCAACCCGAAGAGGTTGGGGCGATCGTCACCGGTTTCTGCTGTTTCGTCGCTCATAGCTTACCCAGAGCTTCTAGTAAGATTCTCGCTTTTGGATGTTAGGGGTGGCTCGATGTTGGCTGCACCAGGGCTAGGTTGGGTTTTTTCGTGGCGAGCTCTGCCCTCCACACTTCCCGTCAACGTGGCGCAGCCCAACGCGGGGCCGAAACCATCCCTCGATCTGCGGCGCTATTGTAGCATACTTCAGCGCACTATTTATGCCTCTGCTCCTGATCAATCAATGGTAAAGAGGTCTCTACGATAGGTCCTGATCTCGCTATAACTGACGGAAGAGGCTATGGTATGCTCTGCCCTATAGTCATGGTGAGGCTTAGGTGACCCGCCAGCGGGAGGGCCGAAGGCTCGCGCACTCCCGTTGTGGGAAGGAGTTCCTACGATGTTCCGTCAGAATGTGGGTGTCGGTGATCGTGATCTACGTATCGTCCTTGCGGCTCTCTTCGGACTGATCGCACTCTTCGCTCCCTTCGGTGGAGCCTGGCAGATCATTCCAGCTCTGTTGGCACTGGTGATGCTCGCTACTTCAGCAGCGGGCTTCTGCCCACTCTACAAAGTGTTGGGCATCAATACTTGCCGTAGCAAGAGCGCGAGCACAGGGCAGGAGCAGTAGGACGTGGGCTGAGGGCATAGCCGCTCTGCTCGAGCGCAGACGCCATGGTTGCGGTTTTCGACTGCGAAGCCCGCGCAACATTTTGCACCTGGGATCGTCGTATAGACGCTATTCACGGAGGGCATGGTCCTCCTCCTGCCACTGGTAGCGGCGAACTGCCTCACGCGGTGGCAATGCCTACAAGGAGCAATAGTATGAAGCAGCGACTGGCGCGCAGTTCCAGTGACCGCATGATTGGTGGGGTCTGTGGTGGTCTAGCCCGCTACTTTGGGATCGATGCAACGATTGTGCGCCTCGTGTTCGTCCTCGCGGTACTAAGCGGAATCAGTCCACTGATCTATATTATCCTCTGGATCGTGATGCCCCTTGAGACGACAACCCCGCCAATAGGAACTCCCCCGGCTATTCAGGGACCGATGGGGGATACCACGGGTGAGTGGCGCTACGACCCGTACACCGGTGAGCGGCTGCCCAAACCATAGGCTGTTCGTTACGCTATCGTGTGAGGAGAAGGTACGGGGCGGCTATGCCGCCCCGTGCTTCATGCTGGTACCCCCTCATGCCATGTCCGTACGTAGGTGTACTGCTCTTCGGTCTCAGGGCTATGCGGTTGGTAGCTTGCCTTGTCGACCCCGCCCCAGTGTTGAGCAATGGTTGCTAACGCTGCTTCCCCGGTCTGCCCATGGCGCACCAACCAGCAACCAACAACGGTACCAGTGCGGCCGATCCCACCCAAGCAGTGGAGATAGACGGTCTGTTGATTAGCGAGGGCCGCATCGAGGGTATCGAGAATTTTACCCATGACGGACGGTGTGCGGGGGACACCAAAGTCACGGATGGAGAGGCGCTGGTGAACTACCTGAATCCCACGGCCTGCAGCCAGCGCCATGAGCAGTTCGCTGTAGGGCGTGGCTTCGTGCTCCCCGGTCAGATCGAGAAAATAGGTAATCCCAGCGTCGAGGTGACGGAGTAAACGGGCTTGGACGACGAGCGGATCGCTGCTCCCTGGATACTCACCGGCAACGAGGTGTGGTGCGACCCAGTAGCAGTTGCCGTGGGGAAGTGCTCTGGACATGTATCCTCTCGGTGAAACCGTGTAGGCCCCCGGTCAGCGCGGGCAGTGGTCCCCAACAAGGCCCCGGAAGAGCCCTCTACGAATGTGCTATAATCCGCCTTCAGCACACAGAGGGTCTGGCCGCCTAGGCTGTCCCACGCAATTCTTGGAGGCGCCGTGCCAGCGCGACCCTTCCTCAAGTGGGCCGGCGGTAAGAGTCAGCTGCTGCCTGAGCTTATCAGTCGCTTGCCACCAACCTTTCGCCACTACCACGAGCCATTTGTCGGCGGCGGGGCACTCTTCTTTAGCCTCTGGAACAGCGGACGACTAACAGCCGGCGCAACCCTCAGCGACTTGAACGTTGAGCTCATCGACTGTTATCGGGCGGTGCGCGACCATGCCGAGGAGTTGATCGCGGCCCTGCTTGCCCATAAGCCCTACGCGAACGACCGCGACTACTTCTACGCAATGCGGGCCTGGGATCGTGCACCTGACTTTATGGCTCGTCCATTGGTGGAACGGGCGGCACGTACCATCTTCCTCAACCGCACATGCTACAACGGGCTCTACCGCCTGAACAATCGGCGTCAGTTCAACGCCCCGTTTGGCTACTACAAGAAGCCACTGATTGTTGACCCTGAACAGCTGCAAGAGGCAAGCCATGCGCTCCAGCAGGTGGTGCTGCGTGTCGGTGACTTTAGTGAGCTCCTTACCCGGGCTCTGCCGGGCGACTTTATCTACTTCGATCCACCCTATGTGCCAGTGAGCGCTACTGCTTCGTTTACCGCCTATACGCCGGTCGGTTTCACCGAAGCCGAGCAGCGCCGCCTCGCCGAGCTCTTTTTCCAACTATACGATCGTGGTTGCCACCTGATGCTGAGCAACTCTTATACTGCTCTGGCGCGCGGACTCTACGCTGGTCTACCGATCCACGAGCCTGTTCTGGCTCGCCGCAAGATCAACTGTGATGGCACCAAACGGGGTGGTGTAGAAGAGCTTATTGTGTGCAGTTATGGGCGGTGATCAGCCAGCACCGCCCCATTTAGCTTCGCCCGAGGCCCGCCTCAGTCAGGAGGCGCAACACGCGCTCGATACGGGTCAGGGCCCGTGAGAGCAGCAGCGCCATATCGGCAATGATCGTCTCGCAGAGGGCCGGGTTCTTGGTCACTTTGTCACGAAGTGGTCGTAGGCCAAGCTCGGCCTCATCCAAACTGCTGATCGCACGCTCCAGATTCTCTTCAGCCTCCTCCCGTTGGCGGGTGGCAACCTGCGGCCAGCGCCCGGCGATCGGCTTACCCCGCGCAATCGCAAGGAAGCGTCGTACGCGCTCGGTACGGGCCAGGGTGTCGAAGAGGTGCCGTTCGGTATCGGTGAGGAGTACGACGGCCAGACTCTGGTTGGCGTTGATCTTGGCCCGTGCACCATCGAGCGTCGTCTGTGCACGCTGCAGCATCTGAGTCGCCTCATCCGCCGACTTCATCGCCTCCTCGCGCTCGTTCTCCACTTCGTTCGGCCAGCGGCGTGGGGTTGTGGACATAGGCTTCCGGCTTCTTCAACTCACGCGCAGTAGTATATCTGAGTAGTTCCATCTGCCGTACCATCGCCTCACCAAGCTGCCAGAGGATGATGGGCGCCCCGGCAGCAATGAAGCTGCGCCAGACGGCACCCTCGTAGCGCCGCCAGTCGAACTGCTCGGCTTTGCGGGCAGCGAGTGCAACTGGGACAAGCGCGATCAGCACACCACCGGCTACCTCGGCCCAGGTATGATCGGGCTTGATTGGATAGTGTCGCTCCAGGTAGCTCAGAGCAGCTGCGTAGACGGTCGCGGCACCCATCACGTTGAGCGTGACTTCAAGGGAGAGCGCATCATGACCAGCGGTGATCGGCGTGTCGGGACGAGACGTGTTCATGGGTGAAGCTTCCTTTCAGTGTCTCGTTGGCAATGAGTATACGAGTTGTTAGGCGGTTTGTCCAGTAGTTAGTGGGTGCTTATTGGGTGCTTATGAACGCTCTCTACAAGTCGCGTCGTTGCTATCGATCGCTGGTTGTTCGTGAGCTACCACCTCCGCAACTGGCCACAGTACGTTACCTTGGTGCCGGTCTGGGGATCGAATGGGTTCTGTGGGGAGTTCAGGCGTTCTGTTGATGCGTACCGTTCATGCTTGCCTGTATACTACTACTCATAGTAAAATCTGGCAAGCCCCGAAAAAGGGGGAAAATATTTCTCAGGGTGGCTAAAAATTTCCTGTTCGGGGGCTTAACAAATAATCTACGATATGCTATAGTAGTTCTTGTCCAGTTCCCAATAACAGCCCGGTAAGTCAACGTACAGTCGCTCTTCACGATTCTGTTTCGCCACCGTATGGAGGTTGCCATGCCCACCCTGCACGCCCCCAATGGATCCGTAGTGGGAAGCGCCACTGTCGCGCGTGCTCGTCTGCACATGGTTCTTCGTCGTGATCGTGCCGAGCGCACCCTGCGGGCCTCCCTGCACGCCTGCGCAATCGGTATGGATTCCCTCCTTCCATCGCACGATCAGACACTCGGACAGCTGCTCACCGAGCCTATTGCTACCGGGAGGGAGGCATGAGCTCTCCGGCTCCTGCCCTGGCAACAGCACTCACCAGCGTTGCAGCCACCCTTGCCAGCCGAGCCGCTGCCGATCCCGCCATGGCACCGCTCCATGCCCGGCTGACCGGGATTACCGCCGTTGCCGAGCCTCCCCTGGCTGCGCCCTTTGCCCGAGCCGTGGCCCGGGCGGCCGATCAGCTCATCCGTGAGGGGAGCCCGGCTGCAACACCGCTGCTCACGCTCCTTGCCGATCCTGCTCCACCCGCGGAGCGTCTGCGTGCCGCGGCGGTCGAAGAGCTCCTGCTCGGTGGCGAGCCCGATCTGGCCAGGTTAGTTGAGCTCTACCGGCGCGAATTGCGTCCGGCCCTCTCCGCCACTGGAAGCGAGCCGCCGCCCTGGCGCCACGCCGGCCCGGCCCTGATTCGCCTCCTCGGCGACCTCCTTCCGCAGCAGTTGGATGATCAGCCCCGTCTGCGTCGCCTCCTCCCCGATGCTGAGGAGCGTGCGGCCCTCGATGCGCTGCGTAGCTCCTGGGTTGCTCCACTGCCGCCCCTTGCCGAACAGCTCGGTCAGTCGATTATCGCCGCCGGTGGGGCTAACATTGCCCACGTCCAGCAGACCATCGTCCATGGCGATCTCGTAACCCTCCCTTCTACCCCTACCCCCGATCTGACGCTGCTCTACGCGCACTATCGCGCCTTTGTTGCCGAAAGTTTCAGCAGTCTCGACTTTCGCGGTCTGCTCCAGATCCAGTCGGCAACCCGTCTGGGCCTTGATCAGATCTATATTGAAGTTGCTGCCCGTCCCCATCACGCTGATGGGGGGATAGGTGCACTCCACCACTTCGTGCGCGAGCAGCCCCTCCTCGTCGTCTTGGGCGACCCCGGTAGTGGGAAGAGTACGCTGGTACGCTACATTTTGCTCGCCCTGACCCGTGGTGAGGCGCGTACACGCCTGGGCCTCGATCCGGTCTGGTTGCCGATCTTCTTTCCGGTAGCCGCCTTTGCCGCTGCACGTGCGCGCCCAGGCCACGCCGATCTCGCACCGCTGACCTACCTCAGTGACTACTACCGCGGCCTCTCACAACCCGACTACGGCCCCCTCTTCTGCCGTGCGCTCACGATGGGCCGTGCGCTCATTCTGCTCGACGGTCTTGATGAGGTGCGTGAAGATCGTCGGGCGATTGTGCACGCCCTCGAGGCGTTCGCCCGTGAGTGGGATGCTGCTGGTAACCGTTTCATTGCCACCTCCCGGATTGTCGGCTACGATGAGGCCCCGCTCGATCCAGGGCTCTTCGCCACGGTGACGATTCAGTCGCTGACTGATGATCAGATCAACTGCTTCGCCGAGCGCTGGAGCCGTGCGTATGTCGCCCTCGGTGCTTCGGCCTCGCCTGCTGCCGATGATCTGCTCAGCGATCTCGTGCGTACGGCTGCTACTGTCGAGTATGAGCGCCATGTTGCCCGGCATAGCGCCTCACTGCGCGATTCGATCTTCGCTGAGGAGCATGTCACAACCCTGGCCCGCAATCCGCTCCTGCTTACTATTCTCGCACTCATCCACAACCAGGGGGCACGCCTGCCCGATCGACGGGTTGAGCTCTACCGGCTCTGTGTGGTGGCCCTGGCCGAAACCTGGAACCGTGCGCGATCACTGAGTGGTAGACCAGTCGATGTGCATCTCGGTGATGAACTGCTGGATGAGCGTTTTGTCGTCAATCTCCTCGGCCCGGTGGCCCTCTGGCTGCATGGCGAACAGGCCGGTGGTCTGGTTGATCAGGATGATCTCGAACAGCGCATTGCTGCCACCCTTGAACAGACCGATGCGCTCCCGCGTCGACGGGCGCTGCGCCTGGCCCGCGACTTTGTCGATCTCATGCGCCGAGAGACGGGCCTCCTCCAGGAGCGGGGCTACCGCCGCTTCGGGTTTCTCCACCTGACCTTTGAGGAGTATTTGGCCGCTCGTGGCCTGCTCGAGTCGCTCACGGTGGCTGAGCCAGAGGCACTACTGCGCCGTTGCGCGCTCGATCCGCGCTGGCGTGAGGTGGTGCGCCTGGCGGTGGCGGCTGCACCCCAGCGTGAGGCTGGGCGCATGATCCAGACGCTCCTCTCCACCCCTGTCGATGGCAATGAGCGTGCTCGCCCCTTGCTCCTTGCCGGTGAGTGTCTGCTCGATGTGGGCCGTAATGGTGCTGGTGGTCAGGCGTGGGAGGCAGGAACCCTGGCTCTGCTCAAGCTCCTTGATGATGGCGATCTACCCCTCGCCTCACGTATCTCTGCTGGAACGCTTCTCGGTCGGATGGGTGATCCGCGCGCCCTCGATCCTGCCACAGGCCGCGCACGAGGAGCAGCAACCGTTCCTTGTGCCGACTACTGGTGTGATGTGGCGGCTGGGCCATTCTGGGTTGGTGATGAGGCGGTACGGCGTGGACGAAATGTGAGCTTACCGCGTGCAGAGTTGCCCTACGCTTTCCGTGTCGCCCGCTATCTGGTCACCAATGTGGAGTTTCAGTGCTTCATTGAGGCTGGTGGCTACACCGATCCGCGCTGGTGGAGTGTGACTGGCCAGGCATTTATTAGCCCGACTGGTCCACGTACCCCCCCTGATGAGGGGGGGTCACCCATTACACGCCCAGGCCTCTGGGATAGTCTCCAGTATCGTGGTTCCAACCAACCGGTGGTTGGGGTCTCTTGGTATGAGGCTGCCGCTTTTGCCGCCTGGCTCACCGCTGAAGGCCGGGCTACTGGATGGCTCTACCCCGGCGAAACCTTGCGCCTCCCCAGCGCACTGGAGTGGGAGCGTACCGCCCGTGCTGCCGATCAGCGCCGCTACCCCTGGGGTGACGAGGCCCCAGATCCCTCCCGGGCGAACTATGAGGGTCTCGGCCTACGTGCGCCCTCACCCGTTGGCGCCTTCCCAGCTGGTGCCGCAAGCTGTGGTGCTCTCGACATGGCCGGTAATGTCTGGGAGTGGACGAGCAGTCTGGTCGGTAGTACGACGGCGCAGGTGCCATGTATCGACCTCCTGCCTAACCAGATGCCCGTGATCAAGGGTGGTGCATTTAACTGGGATGCTGATGCTCTGCGCTGTGGTGCCTACTACTGGTTTAACCCATCCCAGCGCCATAATCTGCTCGGGTTTCGTCTGGTCTGGACGGCTGTACCCACTGAGGCATGATCCAGCCATCTTCCTTCTGTCACACCAGGAGTCTGCAGCCATGCCTCTCTCCAACGAACCGGTACTGCTCCGTATCACCTTTACCCCGCGGGGCGAGGGTGCGACACTGCGCTGGGAAGCCGATCTGCTCGGTGTACGTTTGAGCCGCTTAGTTCATCCCTTCCCACTGGCCGATCTCCCGCTGAT
This sequence comes from uncultured Chloroflexota bacterium, assembly GCA_903915775.1. Lineage (GTDB taxonomy): Bacteria > Chloroflexota > Chloroflexia > Chloroflexales > Chloroflexaceae > Viridilinea. The sequence goes on from CAIWUD010000017.1 coordinate 12,360, forward strand.
CCTGCGTGCACTCGATGTACTGCAGGATCCCGCCTACCCCGTTGCCCGTACAGCGGCGCAGACGCGCCACTTTAGCTTTGATGAGGGTGAGCGAGCCCGTCTTGCTGCGCTGAACCTGCTCGATGATCTTGGCCATGTCGTCGGTGATGCTCCACGCCGCCTCGGGCAGTCTCTCTACGCGGCGCTCACCACCGACCCTGATGGTCGTACGGCCCTCGAGTCTACCTACGACCACGCTGTCGCCCTGGGTGTACCGCTACACCTCGAATTGGGTTTTCCGGCTGATGCGGCGCGTCTCGCCGCACTTCCCTGGGAGTTGCTCTGGGATGATGGTGCGGCCCCCCTTCTCTTCAGTCGAGGCCTGCCCGGGAGCCTCACCCGGCGCTTGGATCTCGCCCGCGCCCTCCCTCCAACGCGCCGCGTCCAGGGCCCACTGCGCATTCTGGCTATTTCACCAACTGCCGGTATTGGACCTGAGTTGCGCCAGATTGAGCGAGCAGCACGCCAGGAGGCTCTCGCGCCACTGATCAACGCGGGACTAGCCATGGTCGAAGAGATTGAGCCTGCCGATCGGCAGGCTCTGGCGCGTGCGATCACCGCCGGTTCGCCACCCGATATTATCCACTTCTACGGCCATGGGCGTCTGCGTGGCCGTGAGGGGGAGTTGCTCCTCGACGAGCCGCGTGGTGGCGGTTGGCTCAGTTCGGGGGCGATGGCGAGCCTCGTTGGCGGGGTGGGCCTCGTAGCCCTCTTTGCCTGCCAGGGGGCGAGTGTGGGTGTTGGATCGGGCGAGCCACTCCTCGGTGGGGTGGCCCAGGCGCTTGTGGCCGCTGGTGCGCCTGCGGTGCTTGGGATGCAACTTGCCGTTCGCGCCCATGCGGCGACTCGGGCTGCCGCTACGATCTACGCCGCACTCGCGGCCGGTGAGAGCCTCCAGCACGGGGTGGCCCAGGCGCGGCGTGCGCTCTTCATTGCCGAGCGTGACGGTGCCTCCTGGTTTGTGCCTGCGCTCTACGTACGTGAGCGTACAGGTCAACCCTACCATCTACGACCAGTAGCAGCAAACGCCCAGACTGGTGCCACGCTCCCCCCCGGTGCCCGCCAGAGTGTCATTGCCCGCGGTGGGACGATCCGTAGCCTGCGCATCCAGGGCCGCACGGGAAGTAACCAGCGGGTCTTTGCCACTGCCGGTGGCACGATAAGTGATGTGACGATTCGCGATATCAGTTGAGGGTTTGCTCACGCCTCCCCTCCAGGTCACCGTACACCAGAACATTGAGGATAGCCATGGAGATCACCTGGGTTGGTATGACCCGCAAACACTACCAGGCCGGTAAGCCAGGGCGCGTACGTGCCATTGTGATCCATGCCACCGCCGGTCGCCATCCTGGTGATCTGGCCTGGTTGCGGAAAGGTGGTGATGAGCGCCGACCAGTCTCATGCCACTACTACATCGATAAGGCTGGCCGTATCAGCCAGATGGTGCAGGATGATGATATCGCCTGGCACGCTGGGGTGAGCCGTTGGAAGATCGATGGGCTGACGCGTGACAATATCAATACGGTTTCGATCGGGATTGAGCTCGAGAACCTCAATACGGGGCGTGACCCCTATCCCGAAGGGCAAGTTGCCGCTGCTGCCGAACTGACGAGCATGCTGGTTAGCCGTTACGATGTTCCACGTGAACAGTTGGTGCGCCACCTCGATGTGAGTCCGGGGCGCAAAACCGATCCCGCGGGTTTCCCCTGGCAAGCCTTTGTTGAACGGGTCTACGCAGCCATTCCCACAACCCCCGTAGATCCTGCAGAGCGCCTACGTACGCTGATGATTGACCTGGCCTACCGCGCGGCCGGCAGTGCCCTCCCTGCCCAATGGCCGCTCCACGAGGCCGCGCGGCGCTTCAACCTGGGTATGCCGGTCGCCCTAATCACGGGTAAAACAGCTGCTGGGCGTAACGCTCAGGATGACCTCGATCGTGCGGTACGTCTGGCCGGCCACCCGCCCATGCTCGTTGAGATCTATGCGCGTGATCTCCTCTACGCCAACGCGGGTACGGACGATGATACACCACCACCATCGAACCAGGTGCGCCGCCTGAGTTCCACACCAGGGAGTTCGCTACGCGAGGCGTTGCTCGGCATGCTCTTCCGCGCTGCTGATCCAGTCAATGGCTTCCAACCGGCATGGGCCTTTCACCAATACTTCCTGGCCCACGCCGATCGGCTGGGTGTGCCGATTGGCCCGAGCCACCGCCTCGTCCTTGGCCCCCGCCAGACCTTTGTCTGCCAACACTTCGCCCTCGATAGTCTCTGTTCACCGGTTGGATCCTGGAAGACGATCTACCGTCTGAGTGAACTGAACCGCGAACTTCCGGATCTAAAAGCGCCAACGGCCGCAGTGCTACGCCGAGCGCTCCTCGACGATCTCTACCGAGCACGTACTGGGCGGCGCTACGACCCCGCAGCGCTCCTGATTATCCACGCCGAGCGCCACAACTTGGGTGCACCGCTCGGACGCCCTGAGGTGGTGGTCGTCGCTGGGGAGCCCTACCTCCTGATGCCTTTTGCGGTCGATCTCCTCGCCTGTCGGCTACCCGCAATCGATTGGCCTCTCGATCGCCCTCTTCCTAGTGGCACCGCGGTGATTAGTCTCGAGAACATGACCTCCACCCAGGGTAGCCCGGGGCTCCTCCTGGGTGGTTCACGCCTGCTGCAGCGCTTGGGTCTCACCCGCGCCAAATCTGAACCGCTCCCAGAACAGACTGCTGCTGCTGCCCCCTTGGGGCAGCCCTCGCTGCAGCCAGTCGTGCTTGATCTCAGCTCTACGCTAGCCAGGGGCCGACGGCGTACCCAGATGACCCCCGATCAACTGCTCATCATCCCGACAACGGGGCCAGCTACGCTCGATCTCCAGGATGAGGCTGAGCGTGCGCGCTGGCACTACTATGTTGATACTGCGGGATCTATCTATCGCCTCCGTGACGAAATCTATCGTGCTGAGGCAGCTCAGGGTCTTGCCGTGAGTGATCGGGCAGTTGTTGTTGCCGTCGAGGGGAACCCCGCTACTGCTGCGGCACCTCAGCGTGGTGCCCTCACCTGGCTCGTTCGTGCACTCGCAGCAACCTTACGCATTCCACCTGATGCGCTCTTTACCCTTGCCACCGCACCATCCCTGCCCGCAGAACGTATGGCAGAGTAGTACAAGGAGCCAGATCGATGTCAGAACCGAGCATGGGTCGCAGAGATAGGCCCACAGGCCACCCGCTCCTCTTCCAATCCTCTACTGATGGTAGCCAGGGTGCGCCACGTCCACTTACCGAGCTCATCCCCACGAATGGGGATGGTGTGGCGATCACCATCCGCGTGGTTGGCGTCGGTGGTGCTGGTGGGAATGTTATTGATAGTTTGATCGGTAACCATCCTGCGGTCGATACGCTGGCCGTCAATACCGATCGTCAGGCGCTCCGTGCAAGTCGGGCCGGACGGGTCATTTGCCTAGGTGAAGTGACGATGCGTGGCCTGGGCGCTGGTGGGAACCCCGCTGTTGGCCGTCGTGCCGCCGAGGAGTCGGCTGCACTGCTGCGCGATGCGTTGCGTGGCACCGAGATGGTCTTTCTCGCCGCAGGCATGGGTGGTGGTACGGGTACCGGTGCCGCCCCCGTTGTCGCCGAGATCGCTCGGCAGGCGGGTGCACTCACCGTGGCTCTGGTTACACGCCCCTTTAGCTTTGAGGGCCGCCACCGTGCCCGTCTTGCCGAGGAGGGCCTTGCCCGTCTGCGTGAGGTAACTGACACGGTGATTGTGGTCCCTAATGATCGTCTGCTCACGGCATCGACGCGTAGTACTACCGTGCGCGGTGCCTTTGCGATGGCCGACACCGTCCTACGCTACGGTGTGCAGGGCATCGCCGATATGATCACGCGCCACGGCATGATCAATGTCGATTTTGCCGACGTGCGTACAATCATGAGTGGGGCTGGGCCGGCGCTCTTGGGCCTGGGCATCGGGCTAGGCAGCGATCGCGCCGTTGATGCTGCCCGTCGTGCAATGGCCTGCCCCCTGCTTGAGGGGCGCCTGGAGGGATCGAGTCGCCTGCTCTTTAACATCTCAGGTGGCGAGGATCTTGGGCTCTTCGAGGTGCACCGTGCCGCCGAACTGGTCTCCAGTGCGGTCTCACCCGATGCGAACATCATCTTTGGCGCCTCGATCGATCCGAACATGGGTAGTGGTCAGGTGAAGGTCACCCTCGTTGCCGCAGGTTTTCAGAGCCAAGAAGTGGCACCAGCGCAGCGCCTATCGGCAGCCGCAACTCCACCGCCTCCAGGGGATCCAGCGGAACGACGCCCTTTCCGACCCACCCCACCAAACATTCCCTCCTCGCCGCCTACCGACAAATTCGACGAGCCACCCTTTCTCCGCCGCTTCAAGCAGAAAGATGAAACGGACTCGTAACTGGGTGGGGCGGGCTCACCCATATGCGACAAATAGCCGATACTTAACCATCTCTTGAAGGAGACTCATGCCTACGATCACGCTCTGCCACGAGGATCCCATTGTCAGCCTCGTTCGCGAACTGTACGGCGCCAACATGGTACGTGTCCCCGATGCGAGGGTTCGCCCCCTCTCGGTGATCGTTCAGCGCGATGGGCGCAGCTTCTTCCGTGGCTCACTGCTCCCACTTCTCACCGATGCCCGACCTCTCGGCATTCAGCCGGAAGATTCGCTCCTGACTGACATCTCGGGGCGGCGCTCACGACGAGTCACGATCGACCTTGGGCTCCACATTCTACGCGGGTTCCTGAGTGGCTTCGGCCTCCCTCACGCCGGGCTCGAGGTTGGTCTGAACGGCGCAGCCTACATTGCTTTTGCCTTCCCCGCCGCTCGCCGCCGCTCAATCGATATCAACGCGCTGGGTTGGGCCCTCGCTGGACGCTGCATCGATCGCACCAATCCATCTGCGGCTACCCTCTTTGAAGCGCCGATCTACGAGCTCTTCCTTGTCGATTCGATCATTACTAGTCGCCAGATCGCGATCGTCGTTGGGTCAGGCCGTGGCCAGAAGGTAAACGTGGATATTGCTGCCCTCCGTGAAGCCCTTGCCGAGCTTGGTGGCAGTGTCGAGGCTGGTGCTGATGGTGAGGTGGAGCTCCTCCTGACCAGTAAGGCGGAGCTCACCTTTGCCTTCTCGTGTGTGCGTGTCTGCTTCAACGCTGAGGGGCAGATTACTGCTCTCCCCCCCGATAGTGGCATGCACACGCTGAGTGAACCCTCACTCGCCCATGCACTGCTCAGCCACCGTCCAGGGCTCCTCGTCTGGGATCGCTGATAGCGCTTGGGCCTTCGCTATGTTACGCCCATCGAGGTACTATCTCGGAATGGTTGGCACAGATCAGCGGAGCTACCGCCCGATCTGTGCCAGGCTCTCCAGTAGATAGTCCACCTCCTCAACCGTGTTGTAGTGTGCCAATCCGATGCGTACCATTCCGCCCAGCGGCTCGACACCCAGTCGCTCACTGAGGTTCAGGGCGTAGTAGTTGCCATCCCAGGCAAAGATGCCCCGTTCACCCAGTGCGGTCGCTACCTCCCGCGGCGTACGCCCGGCAAGGCGGAACGAGACCGTCGGTGTACGCTGTGCAACACGCTCTACTTCGCGGATGCCGTAGAAACTGAGGCCGGGGATGCTCAGTAGCCCCGTGATCAGACGCTCGCTCAGGGTCTGCTCGTAGCTCTTGATCATGCCCATCGCCGCCTGCAGGTCGGTCCGGCGATCACCTGTTGGCTGTTGGCTCAGAGCGGCCAGGTAGTTCACCGCTGCCGTAACACCTGCCAGACCCTCATGGTTCTGGGTTCCCGTCATCCAACGATCCGGTACCTCATCTGAGGCTGGGCGCACCTTGTAGGGGCGTAGTCGCTCGAGATGCTCGGCTTTGCCGTAGATTACCCCCACGTGGGGGCCGAAGAATTTGTAGACGCTACATGCCAGGAAGTCACAGCCCAGGGCCTTGACATCGATCGGCCCATGGGGTGCGTAGTGGACCGCATCGATAAACGAGAGGGCCCCCGCCTGACGCGCCAGTTCGACGACGCGGGCGACATCGTTGATCGTTCCGACCGCGTTTGAAGCGTAACCAACGGCAACAAGGCGCGTCCGCGAGCTGAGGTGCGCCTCCAGATCGGCCATGACGAGCGTACAATCTTCTACGTCGACGTCCACCTCACGGATGGTCACGCCGCGCTCGGCCAGGGCACGCCACGGAGCTACATTGGCATCGTGGTCGAGCCGTGTGACGATCACCTCATCGCCTGGACCCAACTCACGCCCGATCGCACGACTCAGCGCAAAGGTTAGGCTCGTCATGTTGGCCCCGAAGATTGTCTCGTGTGCGCTGCAACCAAGGAGATCCGCCATTGCAGCGTGGGCAGCCGCAATCACCTTATCAGTCCGCCGACTGGTCGTGAAGGCACCATGAGTATTGGCGTTACTGTGGGCAAGGTAGTCGCTGATCGCCGTGATCACTGGCGTAGGTACCTGTGTTCCACCCGGGGCATCGAAGAAGAGCGCCGGTCGCCCGGCGACCTCTTGGCTCAGGGCGGGGAAGAGCGGACGGATGGCGTGAGGGTTGAAATTTGACATAACACTCCAATGTTCAGTGGGAGGGCTTCGCCCTGCACAAAAAACCTAACTTAGCCTTCGTACCGCCAGACAGTCAAGCTGGTACAGCCGAAGCTGAAACATGCCCAAGGCATGCTTCACATGGCCTACCCGCTCCTATTCTACTGTTCTTCGCAAAAGCTCATGCACCGGTTGAAAGTTCAGCTTTGCATAGCGCCCCAGCGCTTCTCTCCCTTCACGGGCGATAATGCTTTGTGCACTGTTACTCAGCAGTCGGAGGGCTGACGAGCCTTTGGGGAGTGCTGCACCGAGCCCCGCCACTGCCCCGAGCCGAACAAGCTCGGCCTGGAAGGATGCTGTGGCAAGGACCGAGGCCGCAGCAACGGCCATGCTGCTCGCTTCGGCGTGGTGGCGCTGGATCGGCCGTGGCAAACCAACCCGGAGAAAGGCACTATCGAGCCGTTCGGCACGCTGGGCAAACTGATCACAGACGATCGGTAGGGCTCCACTGCGCCCCACGAGTGCCGCCGCGGTCTCGGCGTAGAGCTCAGCCAAGAGCAGGTTGATATTCCGGAGCGCTGCGTAACGCTGGTTGTAGTGCTCTGGTACAAGGATCAGCAGTTCACGGGCCTCTGGGGCGACGATCTGCTCAATCGTTGCGGCGAGCCTGGGCAGTGTTGCCGCATCCAACTCCTTGCTATCACGCACTCCAGCCTGGCGGAGAGCCAAGGCTTGTGTGGGGGTCAGCGCAACTGCTGCCACCACCAGGGGTCCAAACCAGTCACCCTTCCCCGACTCATCCATGCCGATCTCAGGAACCGTTGGAGTTGGCGGCTGATCAACCGCCGCGCTGCGCTGCGTGCTCATGGCGGTAAGGGCGCGCCGGAGCGGCGTATCAGCCCCGCCGATCACCATCCGGCCATGCTTCGGATAGAAGTCGAGGGTCGCCTCAGCGGCTCCATCGCTCACAATGAGCTGTATCCCATAGGCAATGACCTTCCCAGGACGCCACTGCCAGCCCCGCTCGGTCATTGCACGTTTCATCTCTGCCAGACGTCGATCATCCATAGCTCATCTGCTCCCTTTTTGGACAGAAGATCCATCCAGAGGTTCCCACATTTTGTGCGCCTTGTATCTTGTACTCACCAGTGATTTTGTTTACTATACACCCATCAGCAAGCACTTCTGTCGATACTGGTGTGGGCCAAACGGGGCCATACTGCAAGGGGGTGAAACGAGGTTCGCTGCCCGCCCTGCGACGTCGCAGTAACGGGGGTGAGCTACTTCAGTGTAAGAGGTGCGCATCACGACAACCTTCAGCACGACTCACCAACTCAACGAGTAGATCACGGTAACGTCACCATCCCGCTCTGTCCTGTCGCAACATACCTCGGCAATGCTGCCCACTGCTACCACGAGTTGGTAGGAGTGGGTTTTTTGCGCCCTGCTCACCCTCGTATTGAAAAGAAAGCGAGCCTTGCTTGGATTCAATCAACGGTGCCGATACCATCTGGGTTTTGGTCTCATCTGCCCTTGTCATGCTGATGACCCCTGCCCTCGGCTTCTTCTACGGTGGCCTCGTTCGTCAGAAGAACGCCCTCTCGACCATCATGCACAGCTTTTTCATGCTGGCGTTTGTCAGTGTACTCTGGGCAGTTGTCGGCTATAGTCTCGCCTTTGGCCCTTCCATAGGTGGCTTTATCGGTAGCCTGGCCTACGTCGGTCTCTCGGGTGTCGGCCTTGAGCCCAACACCGACTATGCTGCAACCATCCCACACCAGGCCTTCATGGTCTTCCAGATGATGTTCGCGGTCATCACTCCCGCCCTCATTTCTGGCGCCTTTGCCGAGCGGAAGCGCTTCAAGGCCTTCATCATCTTCTCCGGCCTCTGGCTCCTACTCGTCTACGCCCCGGTGGCCCACTGGGTCTGGGCTGTCGGTGGATGGATCCGCAATCTGGGTGCGCTCGACTTTGCTGGTGGTACGGTCGTACATATCACCTCGGGCATCTCGGCTCTGGTCTGCGCCCTGATGCTGGGCAAACGGGCCGGTTATGGCTCTGAGCCAATGGAGCCCCACAACGTCACGCACACTATTTTGGGCACCGCTCTGCTCTGGTTCGGTTGGTTCGGCTTCAACGCCGGTAGCTCATTGGGCGCTGGTACTCTGGCGGTCTCCGCCTTCGTGAATACCCACCTTGCTGCGGCGATGGCTGCCCTCGCCTGGATGACGGCGAGCTGGATTCGCCACAAGCGTCCCAGTGTGCTTGGTGCAGCGGTCGGTGCGGTCGCCGGGCTGGTGGGGATCACCCCTGCCGCAGGTTTCGTCACCCCGATGGCAGCCATCATCATCGGCTTCCTGGTTGGTATCGGCTGCTTCTTCGCCGTCGAACTTCTGGTTCGCGGTCGTGTTGATGACGCTCTTGATGTCTTCGGTGTCCACGGCGTCGGTGGCATCATTGGTGCACTGGCAACTGGTATCTTCGCGACGAAGGCGGTCAACGCAGCTGGAAATGATGGCCTGCTCTACGGTAACCCTGGTCTGCTTGTTACTCAGTTCATCGCCGTTGCGGTTGTGGCAGCTTATGCTGCAGCTGTTACCTTCGTTCTCCTCAAGGTGATCAATCTGGTGGTGAGCATTCGTGTCTCTCCTGAGGAGGAGAAGCAAGGGTTGGATGCTAGCCAGCACGGCGAGACCGCTTACCAACTCTAGGAACGAAGTGCGTATCCTCTGTTACGTTGTCAACCCCTCATCTGTACAAAAAAGGAGTATTCCAATGGAAATCGTAGTTGCTGTCGTGATGTTTGCCGCTATCATCGCTACCTGGTTCATACTTCCGAATTCGTCACGCTAGGGTACGTTTCGATCCCACCCCCACCTTACCAAAGGTGGGGGTGGTTTTTTTTGTGCCGAGCGTTGCCTGCCACACCTCTTGGAAGTAGGCTGGGTTGTTTTGTGTGGGCCAAAAGCAAAGGGGCGAGGGTCATCACGACCCTCGCCCCTGTACTATGCTGCTCGAGCGCTAAGCCCCCCAGCACATACGTACCTTAGGCACGCTTCAGTTTCGGCTGCGCCGGCTTGACACGCTGGCGGCACCAGGGCTGGGTTGGTTGTTTTTGTGGGGGGCTTCGCCCTCCACACCTCCCGGAAGCGTGTCAAGCTGGTTTGAAACATGCCTTAGGCATCATAGTACATCATGAACTCGTAGGGGTGCGGGCGAAGCGCAATCGAGACGGCCTCTTTGCGCTTGGCGTCCACAAAGGCCTCGATCAAGTCAGGTGTGAAGACGCCACCCTTGAGCAGGAAGTCGTTGTCCGCCTCGAGTGCGTCAAGAGCCTCGGTGAGCGAACCGGGTGTACCGCGAATCTCCCCCTTCTCCTCTGGCGTCAGTTCGTAGATATCGACATCGAGGGGCGGCGGCGGTGCGATGCGGTTCTGGATACCGTCGAGACCGGCCATCAGCATCGCTGCGAAGGCCAGGTAGGGGTTCGCCATCGGATCGGGGGCGCGGAACTCGATACGGCGCGACTTCGGCGACGACGAGTAGGTCGGGATACGGATCGCTGCAGAGCGGTTGCGCTGTGAGTAGACCAGGTTGATCGGCGCCTCAAAGCCGGGCACCAGACGTCGGTAGCTGTTGGTGGTTGGAGCACAGAGGCCGAGGAGCGCGGGAGCGTGCTTGAGGATGCCACCGATGTAGTACTGAGCCGTCTTCGAGAGCAACGCGTACTGGGTCTCATCAAAGAAGAGCGGATCGCCATCCTTCCAGATGCTCTGGTGGCAGTGCATACCGGAGCCGTTATCACCGAAGAGCGGCTTGGGCATGAAGGTGGCACTCAGCCCATGGGCACGTGCAACCTGGCGTACAATGTACTTGTACTTCTGCAGCTTGTCGGCCATGCTGAGCAGCGAGTCGAACTTCATGTCGATCTCGCACTGGCCAGCTGTGGCAACCTCGTGGTGGTGGAGCTCGATGTCGATGCCGACATCGGCCATTTTCAGGATCATCTCCGAGCGAATATCCTGCAGCGTATCAGTTGGTGGTACTGGGAAGTAGCCCTCTTTGTGACGGATGCGGTAGCCCTTGTTGCCACCAGGCACTTCAGCACCGGTATTCCAGACCGCCTCGGGGCTATCGACAAAGTAGTAGCCGTGGTTGGCACCCTGGCTGAAGCGTACGTCGCTGAAGAGGAAGAACTCGGCCTCTGGCCCGAAGTAAGCAGTATCAGCAATACCCGTACTCTTTAGGTAGGCCTCTGCCTTCTTCGCCACGTTGCGTGGATCGCGTGAGTAGGGCCGGCGCTCGAGTGGGTCGATAATATCACAGGTGATGACCAGGGTTGGCACCTTGAGGGTCGGATCGACGAAGGCGGTTGCCGGATCAGGCAACATGAGCATATCGCTCTCGTTGATGACCTGGAACCCCTTGATCGACGATCCATCAAAGCCCAGCCCCTCACTGATCATGTCTTCGGTCAGACGCGAAGCTGGCAACGAGTAGTGCTGCCATCCACCGAAGAGATCGGTGAAACGGGTGTCGACAATCTGGATACCCTCATCCTTAATTAGCTTGATGACATCCTGTGCGGTCTTGCTCATCGGACTCTACTCCTTACTCTCTGCGCCTCAACACAATAGACCGCCGCGACATACAGGGTCGCGGCGGTGCGGGTACAATGTAGTGGTTCAACGTATCGGTATCTGGTCGCGTCGCGCTGCTCTTTGACAGAGCGGGTAGGCCTATTTGCTTGTCGGCTTGGGGCCTGGACTACTCTCAACGATTGGCATCGTCGCACTATCGAGAGCTGCAGCGTCGGACTGTATGATATCGTCTGTTTTTCCGTCTTCTATCATAAAGCACTCAAGCAGGCTCGGCTACGGTGAGAGTGTACAATCTCACAAGGATCAGGTTTGGATGAAATGACTATGTATCAACGCTTTACCCTCCTCTGGCTCCTCTGTTTTAGCTTGGGCGCCTGTATACCGGCCGTACCTCCTGATAGACCGCCCCCCCACAATCTGGTCGAGCCGTTTTTGGGGGCATGGCGTGGTGCCGCCGAAGAGCTTGGAGCGCCACGTACGCCGCCCATCTGGGTTGATGATTTTCAGGTTCAGTTCTTTGCACGCCACCTGATCCGTGCCGTTGATAGCCGCCGTGCAGTCGTTGAACCACTGGCTCCCGATTGGGAGTCGAGCTATCCTAGCGATCTGCTCAACCGGCCCGTATCGCCGCTGCGAGCCTCTTTGGCCCCTACCGATAGGGCTCACGTGCTGGTGGCACCACTTGAGCAGATGAGTATTGTCGTACGTATCCCCGGCTACAGCGGCCCTGCAGAGTTGCATCTCTACGACGTGGCACTGCGTCTGACTGGCAGCAGTTCCTTTGAGGTTGTTGATGGGTTAGCCACAGTCACCGCCGTTGCCCGGGGTCGCCTAGGTCCTCAGTGGGCCATGGCGCTGGTTGATGATCAGTTGGCCGGTGTACGCCAGGCGCTCTTCACCCTCGATGCCCAGACGCTCCTGCAGACCGGTGACGCCGAGCTCGATCCACTCTACCCGCGCCTACAGGCGCTGATGAATCAAGCTGCAATCAGTTACCAACTCAATGGGCGTACTATTCGCGGCTACCGATCCCCCGATAATCCGCTGCTCTGGCTACGTGACCATGTCTACCAGGGGCGTGGCTTCCGCTATTTCGAGAATGATCTTACCTCAGCTCTCGACGCGTTTCGAGACGCGCAACTCCCCGATGGGAGTCTGCCTGATGTCCTCGACTATCCTGAACGTTTTGTTACTGCCTTCCGTAAAGAGGTTGAGTCTGACCTGGAGTTTCTCTATGTCCAGGGGGTCTATGAGGCGTGGCAGGCAACTGGTGACGATAACTGGCTTCAGAGCCACCTTGCATCGATGCGGCGCGCCCTCTCTTACATCACCAGTGATCCGTTGCGCTGGGATGCCACCCGCGGGTTAGTACGCCGCCCCTACACGATCGACATGTGGGATTTCTCCTACGGTCCCACGACGATCAGCCCTGATGGTAAGCCGGCACCGCGCCACTGGATCGACGCGGATACGATCTGGGGTACGTTTCATGGTGATAATACTGGTCTGGCCTACGCCCTTGAACTCATGGCACGCATCGAAACAGAGCTAGGGGAGCCAGATCGTGCTACCGTATGGCGCGAGCAACGGCGTGTACTCATTGCTCGGCTCAACCAACTCAGCTGGAATGGCTCCTTCTTCACCCACTTCGTCCCTGAGGATCCCAACGTTCGTCCTGCCAGTGTGGATCCCCTGAGTCAACTCAGCCTCTCGAATGCCTACGCCCTCAATCGTGAACTACTCGATCTGCGCCAGGGTCGGGCTATCGTCGAAGCATACTACGCTCGGCGCGCCTTCGATCGCGCATTTGCTGAATGGTACGCGATCGACCCTCCCTTCCCCCCGGGTAGCTTCGGGATGGCAGGAGGTAAAGGGGAGAATCCGGGGGAGTATACGAATGGTGGCATCATGCCCCTCGTTGGCGGCGAGCTTGCACGTGGCGCCTTCCGCTTTGGTGCCGAATCCTACGGTTTTGATATTCTGCGCCGCTACGCCGCCCTTACCCGTCTTACCGGTGCCAGTTACCTCTGGTACTATCCCGATGGCCGTCCGGGCATCCAGGGGCCAAATACCATACCCACGGATGGTTGGGGCGCTGGCGCAATGATTGGAGCCCTGCTTGAGGGTGCCGCTGGCTTCAGTGGCTATGGGAGCCGTTTTGCTGAACTGCAACTCTCGCCCCGCTGGTCGGCAGAAGCGGGCTTTCGCGAAGTGCGTGCAACCGTGCGTTACGCCGCTTCCGATGGCTATGCGGCCTACCTCTGGCGCCGTGAGTCCAACGCGCTGCGCCTGAGTCTCACCAGTAGTGCAGCGGAGACGACGTTGCGCATGCTCCTCCCCGCAGAGGCCGTTGCACAACCACTCCAGGTGACCCTTGATGGTAAGTCGGTGCCTGCCCGGGTTGAACTGTTATTAAACTCATCCTACCTGCTGCTTACCCTGCCCGGTGGTGATGCTGAACTCGTCGTGAGTTGGTAGTGGATGGCTCTGGGATCACCGAGCGCCTGCTCGGTCTCCTCGGGAACTGGTCACATCGTGTACAATGGAGCCCTATGCAGACAATTCCCCTCCTTCAGATTGGCCTCGGCGGCGTTGGCCGCGAGTTGGTACGCCAGATCCTCGCAACTGAAGCGCCCCTTGCCCGGCGCTACGGTTTTCGTCTCGCCCACGTGGCTCTCGCTGATACGACCGGTCTGCTCTCTGCAGCCGATGGTCTGGACCGTGCTGCCCTTGAGGCAATCCTGGTAGCGAAGGAGCATGGTCAATCAATCACCACGCTCCCGGGCTCTACGACGGGCTCTTCTTGGGAGGCCTTCCCCCTTGAGCAACGGGCCATCTTCGTCGATGTAAGTGCTGCCCCCGGCCATGAGGTACCCCTGGCGGCACGGATTGCAGCAGGTTGTCGGGTTGTCCTAGCGAACAAACGCCCCCTCAGTACGAGCATGGCCGCTTTTACTGCCCTTACGGCGCATGGCGCAACGCGCTACGAGGCCACCGTAGGTGCCGGTCTCCCGGTCATTGCCACCCTGCAGAGCCTGATCGATAGTGGCGATACCATTATCCGTATTGAGGCTGCGATGAGTGGTACCCTCGGCTACCTCTGCACTGAGCTTGAGGCTGGGAAACCACTCTCGGTTGCGCTACGTGCCGCCCATGCCCTTGGCTATACCGAGCCTGACCCGCGGGATGATCTGAGTGGTGCCGATGTGGCTCGTAAGGCGCTTATTCTGGCACGTACTAGCGGCCTAAACTGGGAGCCTGAGGCGGTTACTGCTGAGGCCTGGTTCCCACCCGAGCTTGCCAGTGTACACCGAGACGAATTCATGGCTCGCGCCGAAGAGCTCGATGCACCGCTGGCAGCACGCGTTGCTGAGGCACGTGCCGCAGGGGGCGCTCTGCGCTACGTTGCTACCCTAACCCCTACTGGGGCGAGTGTGGCGCTACGAGTCGTTCCTGCGGATCATCCCCTTGCAACACTCCGTGGGCCTGACAACCTCTTCAGCTTTACCAGCGCACGCTACGCAGAGCGCCCGCTGGTCGTGCGTGGCCCTGGTGCTGGTCAGCCGGTGACCGCCGCCGGTGTGCTCGCCGACATCATCGCCACGGCACGTGAACGCTGGTAGGCATAATATGGGGGGTGTAGAGCGCTTTGTTCTCCATACCCCCTGAATGTTTTCCTGCTCAGATCTCGCCATAGATCTCGAGCAACTCGCGCCACTCTCCCGTCAACTCCTCCCGGCGCGCAGCATAGAAGAAGTGGGCCACGCCATGTTCGTCGATCAGGACGAGATCAACCTGACTGCGCATCGGGCGCATGTACCCCAAGTTACCCCACCAGCGTAGCTTCTCCGGATCAAGGGGACGATCTTGTTGGTACATGCGTGCGGCATACTCACGTACCGTCCCCGGCTCAATATCCTGGGTACGCCAGGGTGCGCTGCTCACATCACCGGTACGCAGGTTCCGAAAGATGTATTGCCACTCACCATCATCACCACAGCTGGCACTCAGCACCTCGATGCCAGTGCGTGGTCTTGGTACGCGGATGAGGTTGAGCCACGCTTCGGTCAATTTCTCAATTGGTACCGCAGTGTAGCTCTGCTGACCGTGGCCATCCTTACCCTTCATTACCAGATCAAAGCGTGCCGTACCGTCAGCTGCACTACGTACACTTACAAGACCGCCTCGACCGCGCCAGCGTACCCGTCGTTCACCCCACACGATGCTAGGCACCGTTTCTTCGATAGAGACCGTGTGGATCAGCGCGAGATCACTATGCCCGTTGGTGCGTGGTAGGTCACCCTCTTCAGCGATCTGCACCTCGGTTTCACCACTGTCATCCAGACGGTCAGTGAGGAGCGTTGACCAGGCATCGCCCACGCCCCAATCACTGACACCGAAGAAGTAGTAGCTGATTACTCCATCGGCGCCACGGTAGACGAGATCATACTTCGTTCTACTACCCTGACGATAGGTACGCCAGAGCCCGTAGCGACCTTTCCAGCGTACCTGGCCCTGAAGGTCAATACGGCCATTACGGAAGTCTTCGTACCGATCGATAGCGTAGGCCCAGAGTCCCTGTGCACGATCGCGGGTCACTCCAGCCGTGGTGCGCAGGTCACGCACCTCATACAGCCAGTTGCCCCCTCGCTTCTGGGCAGCCACAACCTGGACGCCTGAGCGAGGGAGATCCATCTCTGTATCTGGTTCCAGGGGTAGACTGGTCGCCTCCGTAGATGTACGACGACAGAGTTGGATGATCTCAGTCCGCTCCGCAACGACCGTCTCACGATCGCGACGCACGTAGATCAGCCCGTTCGTGCCGACATAGGGTGGAGGTTCGCTCACTTTGATCTCCACACGCACGATATCCTGTCCCTCATAGCTCATAAGTTCGAAGGACAGGTGCGGCAGCGGGGTGATCTGTTCGGCAACGCCCTGCCGAAGGGCCTCACTAACCTGCTCGGGCCGTTTGACACCAACGACCCCCCCACCCGGTTCACAGCCAATCACCAGTACGCCCCCGCCCGCATTCGCCAGGGCAGCGACATCGCTCCAGAGTCCGTACGCCGCGTGCGCCTCTTCAGCCACAACCCGGAGTACCTGGCGTTCGCTAGAACCGTTAAAACGCACGGCATCGATCGCCCACTGCTTCTGGTCGCGCTTCGGGACACGAACCCGGTCGAAATCTTGACTAGAGAGCAGGGCATGCAGTGCACTAAAGCTCGGGTTGGGTAGGAGTAACTCTACATACCGATCGCCGATACCAGCGCGATGGTGGCTCTGTGCCTCATCACTGGGTAAACGGCGCAGCCGGTGCGCATCACTACCTTGGATGCAGAACATGCGCCGTTCGTAGTGCTCCACCTTGCCGTTGTAGAAGCCCGGCGAGGTGAACTTGTCACGATCGGTGTAGAAGTTTACAAACTCAAGGGCATGGAGGTATGGGCTCTGCGTCACTGCAATACGAGCTTGACCACTCGTACCCATCCGTAGGGTCTCGCTGACAACCCCATTGGGTGCATTCACGTGCGGTGCAATGACCAGGCCACCGGCGCGTGCAATGATCTCATACGCCTCGGTGACATGGCGCGTATTGGCGACTCCACACGTCCCCGCTTTCAGCAGTTCGGGAGGAATCCCTAGCTGCAGCAGTGTTGCTTCGATCAGGCTAATCGGGTGAACTGGGGGGAAAATAGCAAGAATGTGTGCCCCAAAGTGTGAGGTGAACTCAAAACCGGGTAAGACGGTGATGTTGGTAAGGAGTCGTCGATATTCCTGGAGGCGGGCCTGCTCTTCTGTTGTCAGGCGGTTAGCACTCTCCAGTCTACTCAGGAATGCTAGTTCATCCTGAAGCTGTTCGTAGCCATGAACCGTATTGTGATCAGTAAAAGCAATAATCTCCAGATCACGACGCTCAGCTTCTTGGAGAATTTCGAAATAGGTAACTTCAGGCTCAGCGTAATCTTCGGATGCAGGGGTGTGTATATGAAGATCGGCCCGCATCCAACGCATCCCGCTGCGCTTCTGCACAGCGCTACTCATACGTTTTCAACTCCATAGGTTGTAGCTTTTCTCTTTTTTTACTCCAGCATGGGGAATCTTTTGGGGAGCCAAGCCTGCTCCTGGGTTCAGATGGATTGTAAATGTACACCCTTGGAACTATATCTCAATAGTATCATATAGCAGGCGTAACGGATTTGCAAAACAGTCGATACGCCATGCCTTAGGCATGCTTCAGTTTCGGCTGCGCCGACTTGACACGCTGGCGACACCAGGGCTGGGTTGGTTTTTTTGTGGAGGGCTTCGCCCTCCACACCTCCCGGAAGCGTGTCAAGCTGGTTTGAACCATGCCTTAGGCAACGATGATCCCCCCTCCTTCTACTACACTACCGATCGCTACACAGAGCTCGCCAACCTCGGTACAATGTGCCTGGAGGAGTGCTGCTGCCGCTGCTGGCAGCGCGATCAAAAGCCCACCTGAGGTCTGAGGGTCGTGAAGCAGCAGGCGCAAGGGCTCTTCAACAGAGGCTGCGTAGCGAACGTAGCCCCCAGTTTCGAGGTAGTCACGGTTACGTTTGAGACCCCCAGGGACAATGCCACGACGAGCGTAGCTCAGGGCCCCCGGTAGGAGTGGGAGTGCCTCTGCTTCAATCTGCAATCCCACCCCACTATGACGAGCGATCTCGGCTGCGTGGCCGAGCAGTCCAAAACCGGTGATGTCGGTGACAGCATGGGCCTTCACTCTGGCAATGAGTTCGGCGGTGCGACGGTTCAGGTGCAGCATACTAGCCACAGCCGCCGCAAGATCATCCGCACTCGCTTCGTCCCATTTGCTCGCCGTTGTAACAAGACCGGTACCAAGGGGTTTGGTGAGCAGGAGCCGATCGCCTGGTTGGGCAGCGGCTTTTGTGGTCATCGTTGCCAGATCGACGAGTCCGGTGACACAGAGCCCATACTTTGGTTCCCGATCGACCACCGTATGGCCACCAGCTACGACTGCGCCTGCCTCAGCCACTTTATCGATACCCCCCTGGAGAATGGCTGCCATGATCTCCAGATCGAGATCTTCGGGAAAACCAGCTACGGCCAGAGCGAGCACAGGACGTCCACCCATCGCATAGATATCGCTCAGGGCATTTGCCGCCGCGATCGCCCCATAGCTGTAGGGCTCATCGACGATTGGCGGAAAAAAGTCCACCGTCTGCACGAGCGCCTGGCGCTCATCCAGCTGGTAGACGGCCGCATCATCACTCAGCGCGAGCCCAACGAGCAGTTGGGGGCTCGTCGGTAGGCGTAGGGTGGCGAGAAGATTTGATAGGGCGCCCGGCCCTAGCTTTGCCGCTCAGCCAGCACAGGCGGCAAGGCTCGTTAGGCGTATCTGTTTGCGCTGATCACGCACTGGCATGTTCCTTTTCGGCTGCGCCAGCCGAATAGTCTGGCGCTACCAAGGCTAGGTTGGGTTTTTGTGGAAGGCCTCGCCCTCCACAGCTCCGGTTTTGTACAGTTCACTAGCTTGAGCCCACCGATCGACGGGAGCGCCAACGGGACCAGAGGTAATGCAGGCCATGGCGCTGGTAGACAAGCCATTCCGCAACGAGGACGATGAGCGCGACCATGGCCACCCAGCGCCAAAACTCCTGGCGTCCCTCGCGCTCACGCACGAGGGTGCTCTGCAAGCCGCTACTCTGGGCGATGCGCAGATCATCCTTGGGCAGCAGCCGTGACTCTTCTGGGGCAAAGAGGTTAGCAGCGTAGTGGCGACGAGCCAGGAGTTCACCGTCACCAAACTCCTCAACCGTATAGATCCCCAGGGCTTCAGTCTCAGCGTAGATGACTTGATCGCCCTGAAGCTGTTCAGCGCGACTGCTCCATCGACTACCGTCGGGGCGGGTGACACGCACTTCGCTGATCTGACTGTCGACCTGTACGCTCAGTGGCTCTCCGGGCCTGAGTTGGGCCGCCTCATTGCCAACACCCGGTGCCAGGAAGTTCATAAGGTTGGAGAGCAGCAGGGGAAACGCGATCTGCAGTGGCAGATCGGAGTTGTGCAGATCAAACGTCATGACTGCAAGCCGGCGTCCAGCACGCTCACCGGCGATCAGGAGCGGTCCCCCATCACTGTCGACCACGATCTGTGCCCAGCTACCCGGTACGATGCGTACCGCCTTCAAGATACTCACGTCACTCATGCTGACATTACGCAGCAGCGGCTCTTCACCGGTGGCCGGGCGCACACTCGGAAACTCGATCTCGCCAGTGACCGAGAAGTAGTCTGTTGAACGGGGTGGATTGATGAAGAACAGGTTACCTGGTGGCAGTGGCTCGGGTACGACGCCATCGAGAATGGTGACCGGAACCTGGGCGACCGTCTCGGTGAAGCTGTTCGTTGTCGCTGGAGCGACGAGGAGGCGAATACCTGGTAACAGTCCGAGCCCAACTTCGAGGAAACGATTCCCTGGGCTGAGTAGCCGGACGGTAGCTGCCTCGCCCAATGTTGTGACCGCAAAGGCGCGATCATCAGTGGGTAGGATATCACTGCCAGCCAGGTGCGCTTCGGCAATCTGTACCTGCGCTGGCACCTCAGCGATGATACTCTGCTCGCGGCCAGGTTCCAGGTTCAGGGTGTAGGCGTTGAAGACCGCACCGTCAAGGTAAAGGTCGAGGCGACGACTGACAGGCTGTGCACCGTAGTTGGTTACCTGGACGAAGAGATTCTGACTACTCACCTCGGGTTGTAAGCTGATGGCGCTGATAGCCACATTTTCCCCTGATCGACCGACTGGGAAGTAGCTCACCCGGGCAGGGAGACGCAGATCAGATGGTAGGGAGACGTTACCATCAGAAATAATCGCCACCTCACTCTCGCTTTCACGAGCGGCCAGGGCTGATGCCAGGGTCAGAGCCTGGGTGAGATCGGAGCTACCACTCGTCGTTAGCTGAATCTGCTCAATAGCCTGTCGCAGTTCACGGCGATCGGACGTGGCAGCTACCGGTACCTGCATCAACCCACCAATCGCGATGATCGTTGCTCGTCCACCATCAGGGAGTTGGTCGATCAACTGCAGCGCACGCTGCTTCGCTGCGCCAAGGCGATCGGGTGTCTCATCAGTGGCACCCATACTCGCCGAACGATCGATGACCATGATCAAGTTACCACTACTGATACCCTGCGTGGTCATGAAAGGGCGGGCCAGCGCCACGACGAGGAGGAGCATGAGGAGCAACTGGAGGAGGAGGAGCAGGTTACGCCGGAGCCGCTGCCACGGTGTATTGGCCTCGACATCGCGGACGACGCGGCGCCAAAGAAAGGTCGAGGAGATGGTACGCTCCTCGCGGCGTAACTTTAGCAGATAGATCGCGATGATCAATGGGCCGATGACTGCGGCACCAAGGAGGGCTAGTGGGCTCAGGATCGACATCGCGCATCCTCATTGGTGGGAGCACAGCTACTCTGGCTCGATCCCGGCGGCACGGAGACGCTCAGCCAGGCGTGCCGCTCGAGCTTCAGCCTCGGCGCGGGCCGTCTCAGCCTCGGCGCGGGCCTGATCAAGCTCCAGGTAGCTCTGGAAGCGCCGACCGTCTGGTCGCGTAAGCAGGAGATCCAAGCCATCAAGGGCAAAACGTACCCCTGTACGAGGGCTGACCCAGCCCTGGATCTGCTCAATCTCTGCTAGGGAGTGCTCTTGGCGTACCCAGCCATCAAGGGTACCAAGTTGTGGGTCATAGACATAATACTCTTCAACCCCATAGTGTTGATAGAAGCTCAACTTACGTGTCATCTCACGCGGGGTATTCCCAGGTGAAAGCACTTCAAAGACCACCTGCGGAGCTATCCCACCTTCGCGATGCTGAATATAGGCACCACGATAGCCCTTTGGTCGACCGAAGACAATCATGGTATCGGGAGCCTGCCGAATATCTGGTCTCCCTTCAACGGGGTACCAGAGCAGATCACCAGCCACAAAGACCGTAGGATCATCGCGGTAGAAGGCATCAAAGCCGCCCTGAATGGTGATGATCCAGCGAAACTGTAGGGTGTTCTCTGCCATCGGTTTACCATCACTCTCTGGATAGACGATTGCTACTTCTGTCTCAGGGGTAACAGTCATAACCATGGTTCCTGGCTCCTTCGTTCGGTCGTATATCCTACGTTGAGACACTATAACCCATCTTGCCCCGCTCTGCACCACGATTTCAGCGTACGAGGCCACGGCGGCGCATGTATCCGAGGACAAACTCTTCCACCGGGATAGCAGTATCGATCTGCAGGTAGCTCATGCGGTGGCCGTGGCAGAAGTTCTCGATCTCACCCTGCCAGTTCCGGAGGTGGGCTGCGTAGCGTTGCAACAGATCGGCATCGGCACTCACCTCCACGGCTGGCCCGCTCTCACTATCCATGAGCCGAAAGTCGCCATCCAGCAGCGGTCTCAGCTCCTGGGGGGCGAGGATATGGAGCACCGTCACGTCGAAGGGGCGTCTGGTGAGTGCCTCAAGGGCCTCTTTCCAATGAGGGTCGAGGAGGTCGGAGCAGAGTAGGAGGGGGCCAGGCATGCGTGCGGTCTGGATGTAGCGCCGACAGAATTGAGTGAGATCGGCACTGCCACCTGGTGCAAGCTGCTGCAGGAAACTGAACAGGGGAACGGCACCACGCTTACCCCGTACCCCTGGCAACTGGGGGCTACGTGCAGTCGTGGCACAGGCACTCACACTCACGCGATCGAGGTTGGTGAGGGCAAGGTAGCCAAAAGCGGCGGCTAGCTGCTTCGCATGGTATAGCTTGAGGGGCTCACCCCAGTTCATCGAAGCGCTCGTATCGATGAGGAGATGGAAGTTCAGCTCATCTTCCGCAACAAAGAGTTTGAGGAAGATACGCTCCATCCGCGCATAGAGCTTCCAGTCGACCTGGCGAATATCGTCACCTGAGGTGTAGTGACGAAAATCGGCGAACTCAACAGAAGCACCACGCCGTGGACTACGCCGCTCACCCTGGAGTTCGCCGGCCATTACTCGTTTGGTTACCAGTGATAGTCGGTCAAGTTGCCGCAGAAACGCGGGCTCGAGCAGGGGTGTCCTTGTTGTCATAACCTTTCGGTAGTTGCCACAAGTCGAGGGCGAAACTTGTAGCCGTAGACGAGCAGATTATCCGCACCGGTATCAAGCAGCTGGCGCGTGACCATCTCCACTGGCAGCCCAATCGCCAAATCTGCCTCAACACAATCGGTGAGTTGTGCTGCAACCAGTGGCCCTTCTTCCAGGCGTACAAGGGCGACCGGGTAGGGGGTCATACTCTCAAAACCATCAGGAGCTTGACGGATGACGCTAAAGCTGTAGATTTCGCCGCGACCACTCAGGCGCAGCGGCTCCCAATCACCATCCTGCTCTCCAACGGTTAATGGTCGAGCCGGGAAGCGTACTTCGCCAGTGCGCACATGGCGCTGGCCCTCAAGACGGTAGCGCGTCGCACGCTGACGCCAGTGACGAGCAACTTCCATAAATATGTAGCTCCTTCTCAGGTAGGGGGGCCTGCCGACTACGCCGACGCCATCGTCTTGCGCTGCCAAGGCCGCGTTGAGATCCTGGGTAGAGGGGCATAGACTCGCTACCCGTAGCTTATTCCGCAACGAGTATACAGGTGGCTGCAGTGGCTGCGACGCCACCAAGGGACTGGGCAAGGGCAACGCGAGCCTTGGGTACCTGTGTGAGACCAGCTTCACCCCGCAGTTGGCGTGCAAGTTCGACGATCTGGTAGACTCCACTCGCCCCACCTACATCGCCACGTGCCTTGTAGCCACCGGCAGTCGCTAGGGGGGTGCGGCCCGTGGGGGCAATGGCACCATCGGCAGCATGGCGAGGAGCCTCACCTCGTGGGTAGAAGCCGATCGACTCGAGCGCAAGCGTCGCGGCAATACCGTGAGGATCGCTCAGCTCTAGAACGTGGAGATCACCAAGACCCATGTGCGCACGACCAAGGGCAATATGAGCACTTGCACGAGCAGCGGTCAGGTCAAGGGGATCGGGACGCATCGCGAGGCTAGGCGTATCCGTGGCCACCGCACTACCAGCTAGCCGAAGGTGTGGGCCAGCTAGCTTCTGTGCAACCGACTCGGCAGCGAGGATGAGGCAGGCGGCACCGTCACCCAGACTGCTACAGTCGAGCATATTCAACGGTGAGGCGATCTGAGCGGCCTTGCGGTACTTGTCACTACTGATAGCAAAGCGGTAGAGTGCCTGGGGATTCTTCAGAGCGTTTGCGTGGGCGTTGACCGGGAAGGGCGCAAAAGCCTCAGCTGGGTAGTCGCAGAGGTGCATGTAGCGCCGCATCAGCAGTGCCCACTGTGCCGTGAGGGTCAATCCATTGATCGCCTCAGACTCCGCATCAGACTGGATGGCAAGGGCTGCCTCTACGGCACCTTCAAGTCGGTCAGTCAACTTCTCGGCACCCAGTACCACAGCTACATCACACTGACCGGTGCTAATGGCCTGTGCTGCCTGATGAATTGCAACGCCACCACTTGCACCGCCCGCCTCAACGCGGAATGCGGGTAGGCCACGTAAGCCAACCGCCGTGGCCAGGTAGGCTCCAAGCTGGCTCTGCCCCGTCAGGCTCTCGCCAAAGGCATTCGCAACATAGAGTGCACCGATCCGCTCGGGCAGCAGGTTTGTCGTCGCAAAAGCTGCTCGTACCGCCTGGGCGGCAATCGCAGCCAGGCTCTGCCCGTAATGCTCGCCAACTGGTGTGGCTGCCGCACCTATAAGGTAAGTATTACTCATAGTCTGGATTATTCTCTCGATTAGGGATGGTTCCTTTTCGGCTACGCCAGGGTACGTCTGGCGGTACCAAGGTTGGGTGAGGGTCTTTTGTGGAGGGCCGTGCCCTCCACGCCTCCCATCAGCGGGAAGGTTCCTTTTCGGCTACGCCAGGGTACGTCTGGCGCTACCAAGGTTGGGTGAGGGTCTTTTGTGGAGGGCCGTGCCCTCCACGCCTCCCATCAGCGGGAAGGTTCCTTTTCGGCTACGCCAGGGTACGTCTGGCGGTACCAAGGTTGGGTCACGTCTGTTCTACCCCATCACCAGCTTACCCATCCACTTAGCATAGTGCGCATAGTCAATGAAGACCTGGCGGCTGAGATAGGCACTGGTCATTGGTGCACGTCCACGAGCGGCCTCTACCTGCTCAGTCACGGTGAGGGCATACGCATCAGAGCCTGCACCACTCCCGTAGGTGGTCACAAAGATCGTTTCACCTGGCTGAGCGACATCGAGTGTAGCGCAGAGCCCAGCGAGAGCTGCGCCCGAGTAGGTATTGCCAATCTGGGGACTGAGCAGGCCGGGGGCAATCTGGGCATCGCTGAAGCCGAGCCGTTTAGCTACCGCCTGAGGAAACTTTGCGTTGGGCTGGTGGAAGACCGCATAGGTGAAATCCTGCGGGGTCTTGCCAAGGTCCGTCAGGAGTTTTTTGGCCGCACTGCTGATCTGGTGGAAGTAGGCCGGCTCACCGGTAAAGCGATTGCCATGAACAGGGTAGGGTCGATCGGCACGACGAAAGAAGTCGGGAGTATCGGTGACATAACTGACCGTTGCATCGAGGGTGGCCAGGGCGAGTTCGGCAGGACCGACGATCAGCGCTCCAGCACCAGCCGATGCGGTATATTCGAGGGCATCACCCGGTCGACTCTGGGCTGTATCCGCACCAATCGCCATGGCGTAGTCAGCCATACCACTTCCGACAAGGGCCATTGCTGCGGTCAGAGCTTCACTACCGGCTTTGCAGGCAAACTCGAAGTCGGCGGTGCTAACCCAGGGTGCTGCACCGATGGCTTCAGCCACGATCCCGCCAGATGGCTTCACACTGTAGGGATGGCTCTCACTCCCCACCCAGACTGCACTCAGACGTTCCGCAGCGAGATCGGCGCGAGCAAGTGCATTGCGTGCAGCTTCAATAGCCATGGTGATCGTATCTTCATCAGGCCCAGGGACGCTCTTGGCATCAACTGGCAAGCCCCCCTGGCCATCAGTCCAGAGTTGCGCGATCTCCCTAGCGGCAATACGATAACGTGGGACGTAGACCCCATAGCCAACGAGCCCAACGGGGCGCTGTGGTTTCATCATACCTCTACCCTTCAACGGAGTTCTGCAACCAACTCCTCAGCCCGTGCCGGCTTAATATTTCGCTCCTCCACCATTCGACGGGCAATCTCATCAACCATTGGACCGTGTGCACCTGCGGCCATCGCGATCTGGCGTGCATGCAGATCCATATGCCCTCGATTAATCCCCTCGCATGCCAGGGCGCGCATGGCAGCTAGGTTACTAGCGAGACCCGCGGCAACACAGATCTCCGCTAACTGGTTTGCAGAGCGCACATCGAGCAGCTTGAGCGCGGTCTGGGCCGCTGGGTGTACCTTTGTCGCCCCTCCTACGATCCCGACCGCCATAGGCATCTCCAAGGTGCCAACAAGATTTCCGTCCGTATCGCGCTCCCAGACGCTGAGTGAACTGTAGTGACCCGAGCGTGCCGCGTAGGCGTGGGCACCAGCCTCAATCGCTCGCCAGTCATTACCAGTGGCAACAATCACCGGATCAATACCGTTAAGGATGCCCTTGTTATGAGTCGTAGCACGGTAGGGATCGACGGCAGCAAAGGCGTACGCCCACATAATACCCTCTGCTACCTCTTCTCCGTTCAGACCATCGCGAGCAAGGGCTGATGGCGGTATGATACAGCGGGCACGGGCCAAGCGACGATCGCTCAGGTTGGAGAGAATACGTAGGTAGACGCGCCCATGGGTGATTCGCTCAAGCTTCGGCGCGATCGCTTCACACATTGAGTTGATCGCGTTTGCACCCATGGCATCACGGCAATCGACAATCAGGTGGACAACCATCATCGGGCCCATCGGACTCGTAGGGTGAAGGTGCACTTCCAGATCACGGGCACCGCCACCCAGGGCGACGAGCGATCGACTCTGACTATTGGCAAGGGCGAGGATCGCCTCTTTGTGGGCGAGAATATCGTGACGGGCACTTTGGGGTGCTTGTACGCCAACAATCTGAACCTGCCCGATCATCAGTGGGTCGCTGCTGCTGGTCGCGAACCCACCACCCTCCCGTGCCAT
>CAIWUD010000018.1 GCA_903915775.1 uncultured Chloroflexota bacterium
GGGCTGTGCCCTCCACGCCTCCCCGTGACGGCTACGCCGAGGGTAGGGTCTGGCAATACCAAAGCTCAGTTGGGCTCTTTGGTGGAGGGCCTTGCCCTCCACGCCTCCCCGTGACGGCTGCGCTGACTGTGTGGTCTGGCAATACCAAAGCTCAGTTGGGCTTTTCGGTGGAGGGCTTCGCCCTACAAAGGGTTTCACGTGACACGTCCCCGGGAGCGCGGGCGGCTCGCCCGCAACGGCGCTCCACACCTCACGTACGATACAAAGTTTGAACAGACAGACCACGAACGGGCTACACGAGGCTGCTGAGGAGCTTATCCACGAGAATGTGCGGTTCTAGGATGGCGAGGGTCTGGTCAATATCGCCTGTGCGCACAGCATCCAGGAGTTCACGATGCTCGTTGGCGGTTGGTCGCAGCGAGTGGTAGTGAGCACCGCTGCGGTAGAAGAAGGCACGTACCCGTGGGAGGATGGTGCGCCAGATCTGGAGACAGTGGGGTTGGGCCGAGCGTTCGAGGAAGAGCTCGTGGAAGCGGAGATCAGCTTCGACGATGGGCTCCAACTGACCAATATCGGCAGCCTCTTCCATCTGCCGGACCAGGCGCTCGAGTTCTTCCAGGTCGGTGGGCGTGAGGAGTGGGAGGGCGTGACGAAAGGCAAAGCGCTCCAAGGTCAGGCGGATCGGGATGAGCACCTCGCGCACCTCCTCCAGGGAGATGCCGATCACCTCGGTGGCGCGGTAGGGGAAGGAAACGACAAGCCCCTCCTGCTCCAGATGACGGAGTGCCTCCCGTACTGGTCCCCGACTGACACCGAGTTGCTGACAGATCTCCTCCTCGACGAGCCGATCACCCGGCTGGAGGCGTCCGTCAATCAGGGCATCACGCAAGGTGTTCAGGACGCGCTGCCGTAGTGAGTTCGATCCGATTGGGGGGAGAAGGTGGAGATTAGCCATGGCTCTAGGCTAACATGAACGTACGGTCCTTGTCAATCAAACATTGTAGATTGTTGACAATCAAGGGGCCAGTATCTATACTGGGGTTCTGGTAACTGTTCACCGTTGGGGTAAGGCAACGGCTGGGCAACCACGGGGGGTTGCCCGTACGGGGGGGCCACGAGGCTGAGCCGCCCTTGCTCCGGGAGCGGTGTGAACAGGTACCGGTTCTGTGTGTGGATGTGTACCGGTTCCCTGGTGGCGGGCCGTGCCCCCAAGCTCCGCCAGGGGCGACGAGCGATTGGCAATATCCCTGCGGAGGAGGAGCATGCTCTCACAACCGATCCATGATGTGCGTTTCCTCTATGATCTGAAGACACCCATGCGCGATGGGGTCAGGCTTTCGACGGATCTCTATCTACCGACTGGCGGGGGGCGCTTCCCTGCGCTGCTCCTGCGCACACCCTACGAGAGCACCCGCGATCAGCATGTCGATTGGGCTATCTGGTGGGCGCGCCGGGGGTATGCGGCGCTGATCCAGGATTGTCGGGGAAAGTTCGAGTCGGAGGGTAGCTTCTACGCCTATCGCGACGATGGGCCTGACGGCGCCGACACGCTAGCCTGGATCGCTGCGCAACCCTGGTGCAACGGCAAGATCGGGATGTCGGGGCGTTCCTACGGGGGGATTGTGCAGTGGCAGGCGGCAGCGCAGGGGAGTGTGCCGCTGACGGCGATGGCTCCGCAGGTGATTATGGGCGACTACTTCGGTGAGTACCACCGTATCGGCGGGGCGGTGCAGTGGGCGTTGACTGCCCTTGCTGCGGTCACCTTTGCCTCGGCCGTGGCGCTCACGCAGCGCGGCTGTGCACAGATTTTCGGTAATCAGCGTTTCTACCGCCACTTGCCGCTGATCACCGCTGATGAGGCCCTCATCGGTAGGCCTATTCCCTACTTCCGCGACTGGTTGCAGCACGAGCTCTACGATGCGTATTGGGCTGCACTGAATACGCACCAGGCCGTCAATCAGATCGCGGTGCCGACCTACCAGCAGGGCGCCTGGTACGATCCCTATACTGAGGCGATGTTCCGTCTCTTCAATGGGGTGCGCCAGCAGGCTGCGACGAGCCACGCCCGTGAGGCGCAGAAGATCTACATTGTGCCCTGGACTCACCATATCCCTGAGGGTTCACGCCTTGGTGATCTCGATTTTGGGCCTTCGGCCTACGTCGACCTGAATATGGAGGATCTGCGCTGGTTCGACCATTGGCTCAAGGGTGTCGATACGGGTCTCATGGCGGAGCCGCCGATCAAAATCTTTGTGATGGGGGCGAATCATTGGCGCTACGAGCATGAGTGGCCCCTCGCCCGAACCGTCTGGACGCCCTACTACCTCCATAGCGGTGGCCGTGCCAATACGCTCTACGGCGATGGGGTTCTTAGCCCCGAGCCACCTGGTGCTGAACCGTCCGATCGTTTCAGCTACGACCCCGCCGATCCGGTGCCGACGTTGGGTGGCAACCATTCACTCTGGACGCTGATCAAGTTTGCGTCTGAGCCGGTCTACCCCGGTCCGGTCGACCAGCGGCCAATTGAGCGGCGTGATGACGTCCTTTGCTACACAAGCGCGCCACTTGAGCAGGATCTCGAGGTGACTGGCCCACTCACGCTCACCCTCTACGCGGCTACCTCCGCCCGTGATACGGACTTTACGGCGAAACTGGTTGATGTCCATCCACATGGGCTGAGTATCCACCTGGCCGAGGGTATCATGCGCTGCCGCCACCGCAGCGGTCTCGATCGCGTTGACTTTCCTGAGCCGGGCGAAGTCTCCTGCTACCACATTGAACTCGCCTCGACGAGTAACCTCTTCCGGCGCGGCCACCGGATCAGGCTCGAGGTGTCGAGCTCCAACTTTCCACGCTTCGACCGCAACCTCAACACTGGCGAGTCGATTGCTACCGGTACGCGCATGCTCGTCGCGGATCAGACGCTGCTCCACTCGAGTGCGTACCCTTCACACCTACTCGTGCCGGTGATCCCGGCGTAACAGGGGGGGTGAGGGGTATGGGAGGTAAAGACTTTAACCCAACCTTGGTTGTGTCTATCTCACCGCTGGGGTAAGCTAACGGCAGGGCAACCACGGGGGGTTGCCCCAACAGTCGGTTCGCCGAAACGGTTCACCGCAGATATGCGGTATGGAGGGCGCAGCCCTCCGCGAAAAACCCCAACCCAACCTTAGTTACCGCCGGCACAGCCGAGACCCAAAGGCAACTCCTTATGAGCGCAACCATTCGCATTGGTGCTGATGTTGGCGGGACATTCACCGATGTTGTGCTAGTGGATGGCACAGGGCAGATCCATACCTGTAAACTACCCTCAACCCCCCCAAACTTTGAGCGTGCGATCATCACGGCGGTTGAACGTCTCCTTGGTGCGATTGGCGCAGCGGGTGAAGCGGTGGCAGGGGTAGCCCATGGCACGACGGTGGCGACGAATGCGGTCCTTGAGCGTCGTGGTGCGCGTACGGCGCTCCTGACCACGCTAGGTTTTCGTGATCTCCTGGAACTGCGGCGGGTACGGGCGCCACAGATGTACGATCTCTTCTGGGTCAAGCCGCCGCCGTTGGTAGAGCGGGCCCTACGCCTGGAGCTCTCCGAGCGTATGGCTGCCGATGGTACACCGCTCCTCCCTTTGGATGAGAACGAACTGGAGCGCGTGATCGACCAGTTGGAGCGGGAAGCGGTGGAGTCGGTGGCGGTCTGTCTCCTCCACGCTTACGCCTACCCCGCCCATGAGCGCTTGGTCGGTGAGGTACTGGCGCGCCGACTGCCTGGGGTGGCGGTTTCTCTTTCGCACCAGGTACTGCCCGAACGGCGCGAGTATGAGCGCAGTGCGACGACGGCGGTCAACGCCTACGTGCAGCCGGTCATGCGGCGCTACCTGGGCGACCTGCAGGCGAGTCTGGCTACGGCTGGGGTGGCTGCTCCGCTACTGTTGATGCAGTCGTCGGGTGGGCTGATGGCAGCTGAAGAGGCGGCACGCCTGCCAGTCTACGCCCTGGAGTCGGGTCCAGCGGCGGGTGTACTGGCAGCGGCAGTCTTTGGCCAACGAGCCGGCCTCAGCGAGTTGATTACCCTTGATATAGGCGGGACCACGGCGAAGGCTGCGCTCATTGTTGGTGGGCGCCCCTTCTACAGTGCTGAGTATGAGGTGGGTGCCTCCCTCTCAGCCGGCAATCGGCTCGTGGGTGGGGGTGGCGAGCTGATCCGTGCGCCGAGTATCGATATCGCCGAGATCGGTGCTGGTGGGGGGAGCATCGCTGAACTCGATGCTGCTGGTGGGTTGCGGGTGGGCCCGCGGAGCGCCGGCGCGCTGCCGGGTCCGGTCTGTTACGGACGTGGCGGGACACGACCAACGCTCACCGACGCCAATCTGCTGCTGGGGCTGGTGCGTCCTGGGCCGATCGCCGATGGCCAGGTGGTGATCAACCGCGAGGCTGCCGAGGCGACGGTGACCGAGCAGATTGCCCGACCACTCGGTATCGCGACTCTGGAAGCCGCCGATGGTATACATCGGATCGCCAACGCCCATACGCTACGGGCGCTGCGGGCCGTCTCGGTGGAGCGGGGCTACGACCCACGGGAGTTTACCCTGGTGGCCTTTGGTGGCTCAGGGCCGCTGCACGCCGCTGCGCTTGCCCGCGACCTGGGCTGTCGGCGTGTCATCATCCCGCCCTCGCCAGGTCTCTTCAGTGCGATTGGCCTGCTCGTCTCCGGGGTTGAACGGCACGATGTACGGAGTTGCCTCCTGATTGCGGATCAGGGGGCCGAGGATGCGCTCCGTGCGATCGCCGCTGATCTGCGCAGCCAGATGCTGGAGCGCTTCGCACGAGAGGGCTTCGCCCCAGAGCTTGTGAGCCTCAGTTGGAGTGTGGATGCGCGCTTTCGTGGCCAGGCCCATGAGCTGCGTATCCCGCTGCCCGCCGCCCCCGGTGAGCATACCGATGCACTGAGTAGCGATTTTAGCGCCGAGCATCTGCGGCTCTACGGTCATGCCGATTCTACCACCCCGGTTGAACTGGTGGCGGTGCGCCTGGTGGGACGAACTCCTGCACCTGGGCTGGAGCTCGGTGTGGGCCAGGCGGTGCGCGACAGTTCGGGTGAACGCCAAGTCTACTTTGGGCAGCGTTGGGGCCTGATCACCACTCCCGTGGTGACGCGCACCGCGCTGCGTCAACCGACCAACGGTCCCCTGCTGATCGACGAGTATGACTCGACGATAGTGGTTCCCCCTGATGCCCGGGTGTGGCTCGACGACCTGGGCCAGGTAGTGATGGAGTTGCGCGATGGTGATTGACCCGATTACACGCGAGATTATGCGCAATGCCCTCGCCTCTGCTGCCGACGAGATGGCACTGGCCCTCCACCGTACCGCCTACTCGACCATCGTCCGTGACTGTCTCGACTTCTCAACCTCTCTCTGCGATGCCGATGGTCAGATGATCGCCCAGGGTGTGACGATCCCCCTCCATCTGGGTGCGGTGCCCTCGGCGATGGAGCAGCTGCTGAGCCGTTTTCCCGATCGCATCGATCCGGGCGATGTCTTTATCATGAATGATCCCTTCGCCGGTGGGATGCACATTCCCGACATCTTCATCATCAAGCCGATCTTTTGGGATGAGGTGCGCGTCGGTTTTGCCGTTGCTACTGCGCACCACCTCGATCTTGGGGGGCGACTGCCGGGCAGTTCGGCCTGCGACAATACCGAGATCTTTCAGGATGGTCTGCGCATTCCCTGGCTCAAGCTCTACCGTCGCGGTGAAGCTGATGGCGCGATCTTTGCCCTGATCGAGGCCAATATCCGGGTGCCTGACCAGACGATCGGGGATATTCGGGCCCAACTCGCCGCCTGTACCATTGGCGAACGTGCGGTGCACGAGCTGATCAGGCGCTATGGGCTCGCGACCTACCGCGCCTTTACCGCCGATCTGATCATCTACACCGAGCGTCTGATGCGGGCCGAGATCGCCTCCTGGCCCGATGGGAGTGCCTCGTTTACCGACTACATGGATAGTGATGGGGTTGGTGGGCCACCGGTGCCCCTACGGGTAACGGTGACGATCCGTGGCGATACGCTCACCGCTGATTTCAGTGAGAGTGCACCCCAGGTGCGCGGAGCCCTCAACTGTACGCGCTCCTACGCCGTGTCGGTGGTTGCCCTCTGCGTGCGGGCGATGTTGCGCGAGCAGGTGCCCAACAGTGCGGGTATCTTTCGCCCACTGCTGGTGATCACGCCACCTGGCACGATCGTCAACGCGGTGATGCCGGCAGCCTCCTCGATGCGCGGGGTGACCGGTTTTCGCCTGATCGATGCCATGCTTGGAGCTCTGGCCCAACTCTTGCCCGAGCGGGTGCCCGCCGCTGGCGAGGGGGGAAATAGTCTGGTAATCATTGGTGGACGCCGTCCCACGGGTGAGTCCTACGTCTTCTTCGAGTTGCTGGCTGGAACCTGGGGCGCACGCCCCGATCGCGATGGCAACGATGGGCTCTGCAATCCGGCGAATATTGCGAGCAATATCCCCATTGAACTGGCTGAGTGTGAGTATCCGGTACGTATCGAGCGGTACGGGCTGGTTCAGGATAGCGGCGGTGCTGGCCAGTACCGGGGTGGCCTGGCGATCGAGCGCTCCTGGCGCCTCCTGGGGAGCGAGGCGAACCTGACGATTCGCTCCGATCGACGGGCCTATCCGCCCTATGGGCTGGCCGGTGGTGAGGTAGGGGCCCCATCGAGCAACGTGTTGCAGCGTAGCGATGCCAAGGTGAGTCTGCCAACGATGGTTGCGACCGGGATGATGCATGGCGAACTGATCCATCACCAGATGCCTGGGGGTGGTGGTTGGGGTGATCCACTCGATCGCGACCCAGCGGCTGTTGCTCGCGATGTCCGTGACGACAAGGTCTCCCTGGCAGCAGCCCGTGTGCGCTACGGTGTTGTTCTCGACCCGACCGATTTGACGGTTGATCTTATGGCTACGACCGCCCTACGGGCGGCCCTGCGGGCTGAACGGCCATGAGTGATGATGAGCTTCTGATTGCTGGCGGTACCCTGGTCGACGGCAGCGGTGTGGCAAGTCGTCCTGCCGATCTGCTGCTACGAGCCGGGCGCGTAGCGGCGATCCTCGACCCAGGGAGCGTTGCGCA
>CAIWUD010000019.1 GCA_903915775.1 uncultured Chloroflexota bacterium
GGTGGAGGCAGTTGCACTGATCAGTCTGGGTCCCCGCCTTACGGTAGGTGAGGTGAGTAGACGGATCAAAAGACGACTTGCTACGCAGGCCTGGTTCTGCTTTGATGATCTCCTCGACCCATTCGTGAGTCGCGAAGCGGTTGCGGTCCTATTTTGGGCTCTCCTCGAACTGCTGAAGCGCCGGGTGATTATCGTTGAACAAGATCAACTCTTTGGTCAGATCACGATTGGACGAGTAGTGCATGCCCATGGTGAATGGCTCCCTATGGATTGAGGAGGTCTCCTGATGAACCAACCCCGCTTGATACTCCTGGGAACGGGCACTGGTCTGCCCGACTTCGATCGTGGTCATACGCATATGCTCTGGGACGGGCCGGGTGGCCCGCTGCTGATCGATGCGGGTGGCTCGACCTACGAGCGCCTGCTGCGTGCGGGCATTGATCCCCAAAACCTGGCCGGTCTCATTCTGACCCATAGCCACTGCGATCATCTCAACGGTCTTCCTGCCCTGATCTTCAGTATGCGGCTGGCCGGGCGTGAGCTACCACTATCGATCTATGGCTTGGAATCTACCCTCTCTATTGCACGGGCCACGATTGATGCCATGCAGGTGGAGTACTACACTCCTCCCGTGTGGCATCCGCTGGAGGCGGGCGATACGCTGCCACTGGCCGGAGGTTGGCAACTACGCACTGCGCTGACCGCCCATAGCCGACCTTGCCTAGCCCTGCGCTTTGAGGCACCTACAGGCGATCCGGCCCTGGTCTATTCGGCCGACACCGAGCCCTGTCCGGCAGTCCAAGCTCTGGCCCAAGCCGCCAACCTCCTGGTTCACGAGGCAACAACAGCGGATCGGTTTACTGGCCACAGTTCGCCGCTGCAGGCTGGTCAGGTTGCTGCCGAGGCTGGGGCAAAACGTCTCGTGCTCGTCCACTACAGCCCACGCTGGACGATGTCCGAAGATCGGGCACTGGCCGCGGTGCGTGCTGGCGGTTTCCACGGTCCTGCGGAGATTGGGCGTGATGGCCAGGTCGTAGCGATCGATGGCTGGGGGTATTGATGCGTGAGCGCCTCTACCGAACCGAAGGGCTGATTCTCCGGCGGAGTGATCTGGGCCTTCCGGGGACGGCGGCGCCGGAGTGATCCGGCCTTTCTTGGCCGTCTCCTGCATCTCAATCATCCCGATGTGCTCGAAGATCTGGCCGTGGCGCTGGCTGGTTTCCGGCATAAAAACACCCGGCCGCTCCTCATATCATTATGCGGGCATGCTTCTCCCGCGGTGCGCGAGGCCGCCGCTGAGAGTGCCTTTGAAATCTATCGCCAGGACGCAAGATCTCTGCTGGGGGCCGTTGCGGAGGATCCAGTAGTCAGCAAATTTTTGGCGGACAAAGAAGGCGCCTTGGCTGGAACTGATCCTGTGGTCGCCATCCCACCGGCGGCTCAAGCCGCGCAGTAAGTGCTGCGGCCCAACCGTGTTTTGAAAACCACCCGCCCTTTCCCAGGCAGGGATCCCTTTTCTCGCACGGGTGTGGCACAGTAATTCGTTCGCTCCTTGCGCCCCGTTTTGCCTCCTCTCAGATTCAGGTCCCCGGTGTCTTTTAATTTGAGTCAACTCGTGTCCGCCCGGAACCTAACA
>CAIWUD010000020.1 GCA_903915775.1 uncultured Chloroflexota bacterium
CGAGTTTCGTCGATCCGGAGCTCCAGGAGAGCGAATCAGACCTGCTCTACAGCCTGGAGACACGAGCCGAGGCGGAGCCGATCCAGCTCTACCTCCTCTTTGAGCACCAGTCGACGCCCGACCCCTGGATGCGCTTTCGCCTGCTCAAGTACATGTGCCGCATCTGGGACGAAACGCTCAAGGCGGAGCCGAAACCCACTACACTGCGCCCGATCATCCCCGTTGTCTTCTACCAGGGGCGCAGTAGTTGGAGCTACTCGACCGACTTGGCCGACCTCTTCCCAGAGGTGGCGGGGTGGGACGCGGCGCTGACACCACGGCTGCGCCACTACCTGATCGATCAGTCGGGGATGGAGCCGAGCAAGGTGGTCGGGGGACTGAAGGGGCAGATTGCGCAGTTGCTGCTCATGGCGGCGATGCGGGCGCGGGCGCAGGCAGTGCTGGAATATCTCATACCCTTGTGGGCTAAGTTGCTCGCTACGCGGGGCAGTGAGGAGCAGCAGACGTTTCTACTCTACCTATTTGCCACGCACGAGCGAGCAACAGTGGTCGAGGTATTGGAGCGGGTGAGCGCGCAGCGGAGTATAGCAGGAGGTGATCTGATGAAGACCTTTGCCGAAGAATTGCTGCAGGAAGGGGAGCGCACAGGCTTACAGAAGGGGTTGGCAAAGGGACGGGAAGAGGGGGAGCGCACAGGCTTACAGAAGGGGCGGAAGGAGGGGGAGCGCAGAGGCTTGGCAAAGGGACGCCAGGAAGGACGCCAGGAAGGACGCCAGGAAGGACGCCAGGAAGGACGCCAGGAGGGAGAGTTGCGGGGGAAGATCGCCCTGATCGAGCAGTTGCTGGCAGCGGGGAGTACATGGCAACTCATCACGCAGGCGACCGGGTTGACGCCGGAGAGCTTTGCTGCGCTCAAGGCTGAGCTAGAACGCCTGACCGCAGCACCGCCTGAGGCTCCCCGGTAAGGGTACGGGGTGCAACGTCCCTCGCGCCCCGTACGGGCACCTCCCCATGGTTGCCCAGCCGTTGTACATACATCCCCAACCAAGCACAGGATCCCGCCCATGCCCATGACTACCGACGCTAAGCGTGCCCTGTCGACCACCATCCGTGCCCTGCGCGCTCACCTACTCCAAGATCTGCACGCCGCTACCGAAAGCAGCTACCGCCTATCCATCCGCCGCGCCCAGGACGCCGGGCTCGATGAGGCAACCGGGCACCGCCGCCGTCGCCTGGAAGCCTGGATCGCCGAGCAAGAACGCGCTGAAAACACGAACAGCAGAGCCTCGCGCACTCACCAGGAGTTCCGCGCTGAGGCTGAGAAACAGGCTGCCTATACCCTCCTCAACCGGCTGCTCATTCTGCGCCTCATGGAAGCCCCGAGCCCCAATGGTCGCCCCCTCCGTGCCCCCGCTCTCGTTACCGGTGGCTGGGAGAGCCGCGCCTACCAGGATTTTCGCCAACTCGCCCCTGCCCTCATCCGCGATGATGAGAGTGAAGGCTACGCCTTTCTGCTCCGCCTCGCCTTCGAAGATCTGGCTACTGAACTACCCGGTCTCTACGGCCCAGCTGGCGTGGCCGACCTCATTCCCATTCCTACCGCTACCCTCCGCCATGTCATCGAGGAGCTGGATAGGCCCGAGTTGCTGAGCTGCTGGACCGATGACATGACCTTGGGTTGGGTCTACCAGTATTGGAATGATCCGGCTCGTGAGGCGCTGGACGCCAAACTCAATGGCGGCGGTAAGCTCGAAGCCCACGAAATTGCCAGCAAGACCCAGATGTTCACCGAACGCTACATGGTAGACTGGCTGCTTCAGAATAGCCTGGGCTCCATGTGGCTGGCCATGTGTCAAAAGCATGGCTGGACCCCTGCCGCCGAGGCTGATGGTACGCTCCAACGTCTCGAAGAGCGCCGCGCCGAGTGGCGCGCTAAACGTGCAGCGGGCGAAGTCGCCCTCACCGAGCTTATGCCCCTCCACACGGAGATGGAACGGCACTGGGCCTACTATGTGCCCCAACCCATCCCCGCTGCTGCCGTGACCCACGCGCCCACTAGCCTACGCGACCTGAAGCTCCTCGAC
>CAIWUD010000021.1 GCA_903915775.1 uncultured Chloroflexota bacterium
AGGTTGAGCTCAGACGACTGATCAGGCGGAAAACCCTCCATCCAGATGGGCGTACCGATGGGTTGTGGGCTTGCGCCATCCTCCTCCGTCGAGACCCCTTCTGCGAGCACATAGATCACCGAGTTCCAGAAGTAGTAGCCCCGGGTAGTGACCTTCTGGCCATTGTAGGCTGCAGGGTTACGCTGCAACTCGAAGAAGTTGACCTTACCCTCTTCCAGGGGGCGATCCTCTATCTTCTGCTCGACTCGCCGGATGCGCTCGATTGGCTCGGCGCTAGACACGCTGATCTGGGAGGTGTACTGGCCTCCGGGACCAAAACCTTCGCCATGGTTGAAGGTCCCTGAAACACGCACAAAGCCATAGACCGCATCACCAGGCCGGTGGAGGAACTCGGTCACTTCTGCAGGGAAGCCCTCAAGCCAGATCAGCTCTCCGAGGGGCTGGGCATCAAGACCATTATCGAGGGTAGTGACCCCGAGGGCCAGCACGGAGATGCCGGGATCCCCAGGTCGCCAGATATAGGCACCATCAACCGTAACAACTTTGCCATTATATGCGCCAGGATCGCTCGTCAACTGCTGGACGTAGAGCGCTGGCCCAGAAGGGACTCCCTGGCTCGTACACGTATTGAGCAGAACAAGGGTAAGAGCGAACAAGGCGATGAGCGACGTGGCTCGCCAGAGTCGACGAAACATTGGTGGAGCCTCCTCGAAGGGCCCGTAGGTGATTACCGGAGTGTTGGCTACCAATCGGAGCGGATTATACCAGAAGGCTGATCGGGAGGCAACCCAGCGCGAGGAAGCGGCTGTTTACTCTTTGGAGGAATCCCAAAGGGCGGCGCTCCCATGGCCGCCCTTTTGGTGCGTTCGCAGAAGTGGTAGTGGCTACGCCGCAGGAGTCGTGGAGGTTGAGGGCGTGGATTGGGGCGGTGGCGCCACTGCACGTTCTATGCAGAGGCGGCGTGCGACACGGGCCGCCTCACGGGCGAGAGCACTCCCGCTCTGGCGAGCACCTACCAGGGTTACACCATCGAGTGGCGTTGTCAGCAGCAGGCGTTGCCCACGGAAATTGGTAAGCGTTGTATCGCTTAGGGCTGTCAAGCCCATCAGCAGCATGTCGGCATCAGCCAGGGCTACTCGGCGCTCAGGGGGAATCCTGCTCGGCAAAACTCGCCACCTTTGCACCAGGCAACTCGTGCGCCAGTGCCGCCTCCAGGGCACGACTAAGGGCCTCAGGGGCCACAATCACAATCTGCCGCCCAGCGCCGGTCGTACCGCGTGCTCTACCGGCGCGCCGCAGCAGAAGCGCGTAGGTTGCACAGATGGCACCACCAAGGCTCGTATACCAGAGCATGCGCACAATCTCGCTTGTCGTGCCTGCACTCCCCTCACCAAAGGTTACTACGACAAGTAGGCGGAGCAAGAGCGTTGCCGTGATCACTGTCGCAATTACCCCAAAGAGGAGGCCAGCGTAGAGGTAGATACGCCGACTCAACACCCGCTCCTCCTCCGGATCGATACTCGCCAGGGTCTCACTCTGGAGGCTAGCGACGATGTAGACAGGGAGCGTAACGATGGTTGTCGCCGCATACCAACTGAGGGTGGTGAGCCACGCAGAGCCAATCGTATCGGGGCCTAGCCAGAGGCGTAGGAGCGTACCAAGAAGCCCTCCCAGGCCGAAGTAGAGGGCGACCAGACTAATCGCACTCACCAGATAGGCTACGAGGCGACGGGCCATGCTGATGCGTTCACCGGCCCCACTCAACTGGGCAGTCACGTTGAGCTGTGTGCGGTAGTAGAAGAGTAGTGGGAGGGCGACGATGACGGCTGCCACCCCACGGGTCTCGGCGGCAAAGGCTGCGTTCCAACTCGCAACCCCAAAGGCAGCCCGCATCCCCGCCGAAATGAGCGCGGTCAGTCCGGTCAGGGCGGCCACCAGGCTACTGGCCATGACGATAGCGATAAAGACCTGGCGCAACGCCGCGTTGAGCTCATCGGCCTGGAGCGGGCTGGCCAGACGAATGAGACGTCGTGACCAGATCTCGTGGGGAAGCCATGCCGCAAGGCCGCTGATCAACACCGAGGTAGGTAGGGCGAGTTGGCGAATATTGCCTACCACGTTGAAGACAAAACGCTGGAGCAGTGCATGCATGAGAATCCCAGCCCCAAAGCTGAGCATGGCCAAGCTTACCCAGAGGCCCAGGGCGAGATACCAGCGCCGCAGCGTCCCGTTGGCCCCCGAAACCTCTACGCTGGGGCGATCACTACTCACGATCTGCCAGTGGACGGCCCAGATGGCACTGCTCACGATCACGCTGACGAGAGGACGAATGATTGCGAAGGAGATCTGTCCTTCGAGGATCTGGTTGAGCAGCGTCTGCATGCCGGTCAGGATCGTCGCCAGCGCAATGAAGAGCAGTGCGTAGAGGTAGAGTCGACGGAGTGCCGAGCGTTGCCCCTCTGGCTGAGCGGCGTCACGCTGAGCGAGCATCCAGTGGCTGATCCAGAGTGCGAGGCCAACCGCTGTGAGCGCGACGCTCCCGCCTAGACGGACTGCTGCGATATCAGCGGCCCCAATGACCTCTCCGCCAAACCAGCGTTCCACCAGCAGTGTTGCCAGGTCGCTTATGCCGTTGGCCATCATCTGCAAGCCGATCAGGGCTGCAATGTAGAGATAGAGACGACGCACAATACGCGTTGTCATACTCCCTCCTCCATAGTGGTACCTCCAGCAGGCTTGCCAACACCCCACGACCAGGTGGGTGTCTAGGCGGGCCAGAGCCGCTCATCAGCCAGTGTCGTGGATGCACCACGTGCGTGATCCTCGTGATCACCAGAATGGCTCACCTACAATCTGCCAGGTATCACCATCACGTTCGAGGAGCAGATCGGCACGGTTACTCCACTCGCTTCCACCAAAGAGACCGCCACCCTCGACATGGGTCATCGTGACCGTGACCGTCGCCGTATTGTCGTGAATCACTACATCATCAATCCGCACTTCGCTCTCGCGCTCATAGCGCATCCGCTCCTGAAAATCGGCGAGTGAACGTTCACGTCGTACCTCGTCGCTGAGCATCGCGTAGGCGGCGACATAGTCACCGCGGTAGAGGGCATCGAAGTAGCGCTGTACTACTCCCTCAGGCGCTGTGGTAGGAGCAAACTCAGGGGTGCGCTGCCCGGCCAGGGGAATGCTAATGAGCGCGATGACGATGAGGATCAAGGCACCGATAGCCAGGGCTCCGAGCCCCCAGTAGCTCGCGTGCGGGCTGCTCTGCCGCTGTACCATTGGATTACCTCCTTTTCCCTTTGAGCCAGGGTAGTCTGTGGAGAGCTGTACCCTCCACACTTCCCATCCAGGGCGTGCGTAGATGTCGAACTGGATCGCGGTTAGACCGCTGCAGTATAGCAGAAGTGGCACCCCGCCTGAAGGCCTGGTGGCCGCTTTATCGCTACGCACCTGGCGAGAATTGAATCATGCCCCACCTGCCACTTGTACGCCACTCTGCATCCTGCGCGGCGGCTGCCGCGACTAGCGTTGGCTCAAGACCAACCGCGATTTCCGACTTGCACGTGCGCAGCAGGAGTAGCGGAGCAGGGGCGTAGGCGACCACTTGGGACAGAGGAGTGTGTATAGGCCAGTGGCGGTCGCCCAGCCAGCGCCGGTAGTTGGCGTCTCCCTTGCTGATCAGCAGCCCCGACTGCGCAAGTTCCCGTGCGAGGGGCGCCGGGAGCTCCCAGACCGCCAAGGGTGACGTCCAAAACCAATCGCTCTGGAGAGTGAGATGGCTCTGCTCAAGAGCCCTGAGCAGTCGCTCACCACATGCAGCGTTTTCGGATGGCCCTGCCACTAGCCATGCAATAGTCGCGTGGACATCGGCGGGAAGCGCATCGGAGACAAAGATCGGGTGCGCCTTGGCATGGAGCAGCACGGAGAGGCCGTGGGCAAGGAGGGTATCGGCCAGCAGAAGGTCGTGTACCAGTTCAGCCCCCGCATTGTCGAGGATGAGGGCAACCGAGCTACCACGTTCAGCAAGGTGCGCGAGGTGGGCAACGACAGCTGGCGTATCGTCGACCAGGAGATGGGCAGCGCCAGGCCCTCCGCCTTCACCCGCAGGCCAGAGACTCAGGTCGGCCTGGTTACCCCACAGGGACCCTGCGATGGCCTCCGTAAGGGAGAGTGAGCGCTTGGCAAGTGGCGCCATCTCCGCAAGAGCACGCCGCTTCTGGAGCGCGTAGGGGTCGGCCTGTCCATGAGGGCCGGGCTGAAAATAGCCTGTGGCCTCGAGGATGCGCCGGTAGAAGTAGGTCTCGGCGAAGAGGTAGGGCACATCGAGCCAAGTTTGGCCCACGTATGGCGCAATGTAGGCGTCCCAGAGCGCCCTATCTGGTGCTGTGGGATCGTACAGCTGCCGCACGGTTCCCCGTGGGAGTTCGTCGGCCAACGCGGTGATCGCCTCGACGGCTGCGGGCAGCAGATCGTTCTCGCTCAGCACCCGTCTGGCGATAGCGGGCATGCGTCGTACAACAGTGTCTTGGGCCCACGATCCGGGATCGGCGCCCCGGAGCGGTGGTGGGGGGGGGATGAGAGGTGCAGAGGCAGGCATGGCCCTATTATAACAGAGCATGGTAGCTGTTCACGGTTGGGGCAAGCCAGCGGCAGGGCAACCACAGGGGGTTGCCCTTACGGGGAGGGGCTCCGAGGGTGAGATGCCCTTGCTCCAGGAGAAGTGTGAACAGTTGCAGAGCACAGTAGCTGTTCACAGTTGGGGTAAGCCAGCGGTAGGGCAACCACGGGGGGTTGCCCATACAGAGGGCGCCACGAGGGCGAGACGCCCTCGCTCCAGGAGAAGTGTGAACAGGTACAGAGCA
Source organism: uncultured Chloroflexota bacterium (assembly GCA_903915775.1). Lineage (GTDB taxonomy): Bacteria > Chloroflexota > Chloroflexia > Chloroflexales > Chloroflexaceae > Viridilinea. The sequence goes on from CAIWUD010000021.1 coordinate 4,872, forward strand.
TGGTACCTGTTCACGGTTGGGGCAAGCCAGCGGCAGGGCAACCACCGGGGGTTGCCCTTACGGGGAGGGGCTCCGAGGGTGAGATGCCCTAGCTCCAGGAGAAGAGTGAACAGTTTCAGAGCACAGTAGCTGTTCACGGTTGGGGCAAGCCAGCGGCAGGGCAACCACAGGGGG
>CAIWUD010000022.1 GCA_903915775.1 uncultured Chloroflexota bacterium
AGGGCAACCACGGGGGGTTGCCCGTACGGGGGGCCACGAGGGCGAGACGCCCTCGCTCCAGGAGAAGTGTGAACAGTTACGCTGCGCCCTCCACACCTCCCGTACTAGGCCAGCAGCTCAGCCCAGGCTTCGTAAAGCTCATCCTTCGTCTTGATCCCTGAGCGCGGCAAGGCATGGTTCACCACGTAGGTCGCACCGGCGTGACGATTCTCCCACATCGCTTGGTGTGCTTCAGCGAGGTCGGGCCAATCGACAAAGACAGGCTCGGTAATGGCGAGCATCCCTGCAGAGATCTCATCGAGGAGGCGCAAGATCTCGTAGGCATTGGAGAGGTGCGTGCCCCAGATATTGGCTGTGGGCATGGAGATACGCCGCTGGCGCATCCAGATCTGGGGCGCAAAAAAGGAGTAGCGCCTTCCGCCAAGCTCCTCGAAGTAGACGATACGCCCGACAAAGGGTTTGACCAACATCGCACTGACGTTGAGCGCGTCGTGCCCAGCACGTTCGATGATCATATCCGGATAGCCACGCGGGTTGTCGGCACTAGCCAGGAAGATACCAACCGCACTGCCCAGGGGTTTGAAGGTGAGGTCGTTGAAGCGGCGAATCGCCTCCTTGAGCCCCTCGGGATCAGCTTTGGAGTCGGGGAGATCGGGCATGGTGCGTGGCCAATCGAAGTCGGCACCGTAGCGACGCTTCAGCTCTTCGATGCTGACCACCCCACGCAGTGAGGCGCCAAAGCCGAGGCTGAGCAGAAACTCGCGTTGGGCATCGGTATAGGTGGCAGCCACGATGCGTGCGCCAAGGGCACGGGCGGCCTCGATGGCCTCCAGCCCCGCCTCATCCACGAGCGCACCTGCTCCGTCAACGCCGTAGTAGATCAAGACGGCCTGGCCACCACGGAGCCCAGCCCGACGCATCATCTCCTCGGGGCTGGCGTGGCCAGGTTTGCCGAGGAAGGTGAAGTGGTAGCCAGAACTGGCCCCGTAGAAGGTCAGGGTCGGAATGTGGCCATCACGGGGCTCACCGAGCAGTTGGAAGCTACGCGGGAACGCCTGCTCGCCAGCGTGAGAGATGGCGTAGTCGGCGAGGTGGTGACCGTTCTGCTGACGGAACATGCTCAGCAGTGGCTCACCGGCCTGCTCCCAGGCAGCCCAAGTAGCTGGATCGGCGGGGATGCGGGTGAAGATCTCGGCAATGCGCGCATCTTTGCGATTGATCGCCCCCTTCCCCCCTGCGGCGAGCAGCGTCTGGGCACGCGCCTCACTCGAAACCATCCCAATCACCTGCACTCCGTTGCGCGCAGCAGAACGGGCAGCGTCAAGGCCTGTACCAGTAGCAGCCCCCTCGATGAAGATGCTCCTTCCAGCCCGAATGGCGAGCGTCGTAAAGAGGGCCCGGTAGGCCGTGCCCAGGTTGAGCATGAAGCTCCCTGCCGCCTCGAGCGACATATCGGGGGCAAGGGGGAGACACTGCGGCCCCTGGGCAAGCATAAACTGCTGGTGCGAGCCGTCGGGGGTGTTGTAGCCCTGGATGACGAAGTCGGCAGCCATGGGGTCGAGACCCATCATCGGTGAGAGGAGGTTGCTCTGACCAGAGTAGACCGCCACCAGATCGCCAACCTTGAGCCGACCTTCACGACGGAGCTCCTCGCCAAGGACGGCGACTAGCGCAACGCCCCCCGAGCCAGTGATGTGCCAGTCACGATCGTGCTCGTCAAAGAGTGAGACCGGAATACCCGTGATGGCCCAGATATCGTTGAAGTTGACCTCGCTCGCCAGGATGTAGAGGAGCGCCTGGTTGGGCCGGGGCTGCTCGACGGGGATGATCACCTGACGCTCGACAGCTCTGGGATCACCAACAAGGCCACCACCCGTGACCGGATCGCGGATGACTCCCTGAGCATACTGCCAAGCTGGCAGCGGGGTCACACCGGGGAAGAAGGGGGAACCAATTGGAAGTAGTTGGCCCGTTTCCCGGTAGATCCGCTCCTGTTCAGCGCTCACCAGGCTGCGGCGGGTGGGGAGCGGAGCCGAACGTTTGTCCATAAACTCCTGGATACCCTGCTTACCCCCCTCCGGGTCCACAACCGCCTCGGCGAAGAGGCGCGCTTCATGGGCCAGGCCCTGCTCAAACCCATGCTCAAACCCGTAGCGGATCGCATCAAGTGCACGCGCCACCGCCTTCGCCCGTCCTGCCTGTGCAGCCTGACGCATGATGCGCTGAATACGCCGATCCTGGATGATGGCATTCAATTCGTCAACGACAAAGATCGGCCGGGGCTGCTCCCACTGCGCGAGGGAGTTCCTCCGCCGCTCAAGAGCTTGTAGTAACTCCCCTGTGCCACTCAGGAGATCACGCACCATGCCTGTGGCAATACTCAACGCATCCTCGCTGCCAGTGGCGAGCCGATCGATCAGGCCGATCTCAGCCGCATCCTCGGCGGTGATCGTGCGTCCACCGAGAATCAACTCGAGCGCGCGAAGGGTCCCCGTACCGTTGTTTCGTTTGTAGAGGAGGCGCGGTAGCCGCTGCGTACCACCATAGCCAGGAAGCAGGCGCAAGTTGATCTCGGGCTGGCCAAACTCCGCGTGGCGATCGGCGATACGGTAGTGGCAGGCTAAGGCAAACTCGAGGCCGCCACCCAGGGCAACCCCGTTGATCGCGGCAATGCAGGGCTTAGCCATCCGCTCGATCTTACGAAAGGCGAGGTGGGCGTTGTTCGGCAGCGCGACCGCATCCTCAACGCTGTGCATATCCTCCAGGAGTTGGCGAATATCCGCACCGGCAACGAAACTCCGCGTACCCTGACCGGTAAAGATCACCGCCGCCAGATCGTCGCGCCGGTCGAGGTGATCAACAATCGTGTTGAGTTCATCGAGGGCACGCTCGTTGAGCGCGTTGACCGGCGGGTTGGTGATGGTCACCAGGGCGAGGCGCGCAGTAGCGTCCAGTTTGTGGTACTCAATACGGAAGTAGCGGTACCGCTCGAAGATCTGCTGCTCATCCGCGCGCCGCTGTTTACGCTTCCACACGTCAATCTTCTGACGAATCTCGACCAGCGACTCGGGGTTGCGCAGCGTTGTGGTATCACCGAGCTCCTCGTCCAACATCAGGTTGCGCAGGAAGCGGCGCATATACTTACCACTACGCGTCTCAGGAAAGGCTGCAACCTCGATGTAGTCCTCAGGAACGGCAACAATACCCTTCTCGTTGCGCACCAGATCGTCGAGACGTTTGCGATCGCCGCCAGCGAGGCGGCGCCCTGGTAGGGTCAGGACGAAGGCAACCGGAGTGAGACCCTTCTCACGGTGCGGAGCCCCAACGACGATGCAGTTCCCAACCGGCGAATCGGGGGTGATCTGCTTATCACGGAGAATAGCCCCCTCGATCTCCTCCGTACCCATACGGTGGCCCGAAACGTTGATCACATCGTCTGATCGGCCGTGGAGGGTGAAGGAGCCGTCGGCATACTTCATCGCGAAGTCGCCCTGCACGTAGGCCCACTCCTCCGCGGGGCCACGCCGCCAGTAGGTTTTGATGAAGCGTTCAGCATCACCTCGCCAGCGGTGCAGCGACTGTTGGTGGCGTAGGATCGCCTCAAAACCCGCTACATCGCCCCAGATCGTACGGGCAAGGTAGGGGTAGGGTGCCGTAATGACAATTTCGCCCTTCTCCTCCATCTCGGCCACCCGGTAGCCGAGATGCGCGCCATGCTGGCCGGTTTCGGCTACCCAGACATCACCAGCGACCCAGGGGAGCGGGTAGGTGTGGGCGTCGGGGCGCAGTGGGTAGTCGTCGTTGGCGTAGAAGTGGGTCCAGACGATCCCTCCATGCTCGGTCGCCCAGTAGGAGTTGATGTAGTTGGGCGACATCACCTCCATGCCAAACTGCTGTACCGCCGGGCTGACCGGCTCGGCACAGAAGGTACAGACACGCAACGTCGACATGTCGTAGCGGCGCACATCGGCGATATTCTGCGGGTTGGTCATCACCGACTTGAGGAAGGTCACCCCAGCCTTGAAGATCTGCACACCGTAGCGCTCAATCATGCTCGCGAAGCGTCCGGCACTCGGAAAGACTGGCGACCCCTCGATCAGAATGCCGGTACAGCGGCTGGCCATCGTCGCACTGAGCATGTAGCTCTGACCGGTGATCCAGCCCGGATCGGCTACCACAAAGATCTTATCACCGGGTTCAGCATCAAAGCTCACCTTCATCGTGTGCACTAAGCCGGCGAGATAGCCACCGTGGACATGCACCACGCCCTTCGGCTTGCCCGTGCTCCCCGAGGTGTAGATGATAAACAGCGGATACTCGGCATCAACAGGGGTGCAGGGAGCAACACTCAACAGAAAGGGTAGGAGCGTCGCGGCGGGGAGATTGAACAACTCCTCCTCGCTGCGCACATGAATTCCGTGGTCGCGGGCAGCTGAGAGGATCTGCTCCGAGGCCAGCGCCATGAGATCGTGGCTCCAACGGTCGCGCTCAGGTCGCCAGAGGATATCCTGACCGGTGTGGCGTACCACAACCACGGCCTCCACCCGCGGCGGTGAATCGACCAGGGCTTTCGCCACTGTCGTGCGGATCTGAGACTGGGTGGCAACATCCAGATCACGCAACTCTTGCAGGGCCTTCCCCACACCACGCATCACATCCGAACGCTCAACGGTAATATCTTCGGCGATCGTCGCCCTCACACTAGCGACGATCAGATCGGCAGCAGCAGGGGCGAGTTGGAGTGTCGCTAAGGTCTGCTCGACCATCGCGATCGCACGCTCCACCGGCACAAACTTGTCGAGGGCCTGATCGGTGTAGACCTCTTTGTAGGGAACGATCTGAGCGTTCCGGTAGGCACCATCAGAGGTAATCACGACCCGAGCCCCAGCGTTATGGATGCGATCGCTGAGCGTCTTATCGGAGAAGCCACCAAACACCGGCGTGTAGATAACCCCTAAGCGCTTTGCCGCCTGCGTATAGTAGAGCTGATCGAGGATATTGGGCATATTGAGCGCAATGCGATCGCCCTGTTTCACCCCCAGCTGGGTCAGCACCAGCGTAGCCTTGATCACCTCGAAGAGCAGCTTTTTCCAACTCACCCGCTCCTCGGTCACCGGGCCTCCGCGCCCACCATTGAGCGAATTATCCCACCGGTCACCCTCAAAGATGTAGGCGGTCTCATCACCGAAGCCCATCATCACGTGGCGATCAACCTCGTTGAAACAGGCATTGGTGAGCCCGCCTGCAAACCAGCGGTAGAAGGGTGGATCGTCAGCGTTGAAGGTGCGCTGCCAGGGCTGATGTTCAGCACTATAGGGCACCTCAACCGGTTGGCCCGTCGAGGCACTCAGGCCGGTCCAACGCATTGCAGCCCCATCCCAGATGATCCAAGCGTGGAGGGCAGCATCGTACCAGTGAATAGTGCTTCGGGCAATAGCACCATGGAAAGCACCTGGATCACTTAGGAAAGCGCTACGCTGCGCCTCCCAATCGACACGGCTACGGATCGGATTCGTGCGCGGGGTGCGCGGCAGGGCAAGGGACGGGGCCTCGATCATCGTTGATCCCTCCAACTCTTCTTGCTACATGCCGATAGTGGGCATCGCGAGCCTGGGTATGGTTCGGTTTCGGCTGCGCCAGCATGACCGTCCGGCGCTACCGGGGGATAAACCCCTCCCCCCGCTGGGGGGAGGTTGGGAGGGGGGAAGAGAACAACGACACTTTCCACACCTCCCCGGATGGTTGTGACGGAGTGAACAAAAGG
>CAIWUD010000023.1 GCA_903915775.1 uncultured Chloroflexota bacterium
CTCGACCAATGGGGGCAGCAGTTTCGTCAATCGAACTACTACCAACGGCTTGGGCAGTAACAGTGTGTACGGCGTCCACGCCAGTGGGAGCATGGTCTATGCGGCGACCTACCTCGGACTGAGCATCTCGAGCAATGGGGGTACGAGTTTCACCAACCTGACCACGAGTGGTAACGGCCTGGGTGATCATATTGTGTACGGCACCTACGCCAGTGGCAGTACGGCCTACGCGGCTACCGCAAGCGGGCTGAGTCTCTGTACTCACGCACTACCGACTACCGCAACGCTTACCATCAGCTACCAGGATGGTGCACCTGGTAGCCAGTTCCTGATCGAAGGCTACAACTTCAGATCGAACGCCACCCTTGAGTTACGTATCAACGGTATCTCAGTCAACAACACGACCACGATCGACTCACAGGGTCGCTTCACCCTACTCCTTGTTACGCTCCCCCAAGCGGCACAAGGTTACTACGAGATCATCGCGAGTGCGAGCGTGCCTGGTTCCCCCTCAACACCACCTGGTGAAAGCGGTTGGTATGGACGGAGTGGCTACCATCTCCGCGCCGAGGCAGAGCTCCGCACAGCCCCGGAGCTTGCACCAATAGCCATTGAGATACCAACGGATATTCCGGTGTTTTGGTGGCACATCTACCTTCCGGTGGTTCGACGGTAGGGGGATAGGCTAGTTTTTTGGGCAGGGCTGCGCTCTCCCCCCCGCTAGCTAGTTGTGCGGAACGTTGCCACTACCTCAACACCATTCTGTGCCATGTGGTGCAGGAAGAGGAGATGGTGGAGATCGGCGTCATGGGCCTTGATGCCCAGTTCATGAGCGACCATCACCGGGGTGTCGAAGGTGTCAACCAGAGCGGCAGGAACGATCACCCGTCGGGTGAGGTTGAGCGCATTAGCTTCCATACGCAGATGCATCGCGGCGGTATAGACACAGAGATCGGTGCAGTCGCCAACAAGCACGAAGGTATCGAGTTGAGGGCGTTCAGCCAGCCATGCACCGAGATTAGTGCCCAGGTGCGAGCTTAACGAGTTCTTCGCGATCGTGACCAGTTGATGCGCAAAGGGTAGCTCGGTAAGTTCAGGGATGGTCCGACTCTCGGATGTACCAGCGATGCAGTGGGGTGGAAAGGCGGCAAACTCTGGGGTGTCTGGGGTGTGCGTATCTTGAGTGAGCACGAAGTTGCGTACGCCCAGATCATAGGCACGCTGGAAGAGTGCTGCAATTGGTGCCGCCAGCCTACTGACGCGTGGACTGGCTAGTGCTCCTTCGCTGCAGAAACCATTGATCATGTCGATTGAGCAGAAGAGCAGCTGTTCGGGCTGCTGACCTACGGTAGCGACCAGATCGACCGTTGGCAGGCTCTGGTACCAGGCCTCCAGGTAGTCGAGGAATGGTGTAGCGCGCTCAGCGAGACTGATAGGTAGGCGTTCCATGATCACTCCTTGCATGCTAATTAGTGTTAATATGACAATTAATTATAGTACTACGCTGACCACCTGTCAAGAGGAGCGGGCATGGTATACTAGCCGCGTCTTCCTGCCACCATGCGTTTTCTACCCATCTATGCAGGCTTGCTTATGGTACACAGCAGCACCACACTCATTGCTACAGAGCAGCAATTTACGTCAGGACTCTACCCAAAGCGTGCGCTCGCCATCGTGCGCGGAGAGGGGGCGCGGCTCTATGACGCTGACGGACAGGTCTATATCGACTGTGTTGGTGGCCAGGGTGCAGCCAACCTGGGCCACTGCCATCCAGCTGTTGTTGCTGCGATCCAGGATCAGGCCGCGCTCCTCCTGAGTTGCCCTGAGATTTTCCACAACGATCAGCGTGCCGCCTACCTAAGCGAGCTCGCTGCCGCTCTACCGATGCCGGCACGCATCTTCCTCTGCAATTCGGGGGCTGAGGCAGTCGAAGCTGGGCTAAAGTTTGCCCGTCTGCTCACCGGGCGCACGAAGATCATTGCCACGATGCGTGGCTTTCATGGGCGCACCATGGGCGCTTTGAGCGCAACCTGGGAGATCAAGTATCGTGAGCCCTTCATGCCGCTGATACCGGAGGTGAGTCACGTGCCGTTTGGCGATGTCGAGGCCTTAGCTGCGGCGATGGATACCGAGACCGCGGCACTGCTGCTTGAGCCAGTACAGGGTGAGGGGGGGGTGCGCCCAGCGCCAGCCGGCTACCTTGAAGCAGCGCGCCGCATCTGTGACGCCCATGGTGCACTGCTGCTAGCTGATGAGGTACAGACCGGTTTTGGTCGCACCGGGAAGCTCTTTGGAGTTGAGCATAGTGCAGTTATCCCCGATCTACTACTCATGGCCAAGAGTATCGCTGGTGGTTTGCCCATGGGTGCAGTAGTCATTCATGAACGCCATGGAGCGCTGCCTGCCGGCGCCCATGGCACTACCTTTGGTGGGGGGCCGCTCGTCTGTGCGGCAGCTCGTGCTGCACTACGGGTCTACCAGCAGGAAGATCTGCCCCGCCAGGCCGCCGAGAAGGGGAGTTGGTTGTTGGAGCGCTTGCAGGCACTCCGGCTCCCAGCGGTGCGTGAGGTGCGTGGGCTAGGTCTTCTGGTTGGCCTTGAACTGAAGGGACGTGTTCAGCCCATTCTGCAGGCTCTACTCGAACGCAGGATCGTTGCGCTACCTGCAGGTCCCAACGTGCTACGGCTGCTCCCACCGCTGGTGATCAGCTACGACGATCTCGATGAGGTAGTCAGTGCGGTAGCGGCTGTCCTAGGTTAACTACGACAAACTATGCGTAAAATCGGTATCATTGATCTAGGCTCCAATACAACCCGGTTGATCGTGATGGCCTACGATCCGGGGTACTGCTTCAGGCTTGTGGATGAGGTGAGTGAAGTTGTACGCCTCGCCGAAGGGGTAGGGTCGAACCGTATGCTCAGGTCCGAGCCGATCCAGCGTGCCGTGACGGCGTTGAGCATGTTCGAGCGCTTCTGCCGAAGCACCGGTGTTGAGCAAATTGTGGCGGTCGGTACCAGCGCCATTCGTGAGGCGGCCAACCAGGAGGAGTTCTGGGCAGCGCTACGCCGTGAAACGACCCTCGATCTGCGCATTATCTCTGCCCAGGAGGAGGCCTACTACGGCTTTTTGGGAGCTGCGAATGCCCTACAACTCCGTGATGGCTTCAGTTTCGATACGGGTGGTGGCTCGACCCAGGTTGTCGCAGTACGTGGTGGGCGACCTACCGAGAGCTACTCGGTGCAGGCAGGGGTATTGCGTTTTACCGAGCAGTATGTGAACAGTGATCCGATCAGTAAGCAGGATCTGCGCAACCTACGCGCAGCTGCGCGCAGGGCATTCGCCGACATCACCTGGCTCTATGCCGGGCCGGGTCAGGGGCTGGTAGGCATGGGGGGGACGGTACGTACCTTAGCACGTATCGATCAGAAGGCACGCAACCATCCGATCGATCGGGTCCACGCACATACGATAAACCGAGCGAGTCTGGCTGCGATCAGTGAGCAGCTTATTCGTAAGGGTCGCCGTGAACGTGAACAGATCCCTGGTTTGAAGGGTGATCGTGCCGATGTGACGCTGGCCGGCGCCGTAATCATTGAGGCTCTGATGGATCAGGGTGGGTTCAACGAGCTTGTGATTAGTGGCCAAGGGGTACGAGAGGGGCTCTTCTACACCTACTTTCTCGCGGGTAGCGATCCGCCAATCCTGGCCGATCCGCGCGGCTTTACCATCCTCAACCTGGCCCGTCTGACCCACTTTGAGGAGGCGCACTGCCGTAAGGTTGCCGAGCTCAGCCTGAGCCTCTTCGATCAACTAGCCTCACTGCACCACTACGGCCCCTGGGAGCGCGAACTGTTGGGCTACGCTGCGCTGATCCACGATATTGGGGTGGCTATTGGCTACTACGATCACCACAAGCATGGCGAGTATCTAATCCACAATGGAGCCCTCCTTGGTTTTAGTCACCGAGAGACGGTGCTGATAGCTGCACTGGTGCGTAACCATCGCAAAGGTTTTGCGGATGCGAGTGCGTACGCAGGTCTGCTCCAGCCTGATGACGAGCTCCGTATTGCCCGTCTGAGTGCCCTACTCCGCATTGCGGAGTATCTGGAGCGGGGGAAGAGCCAGGTGGTGCGTGCGGTACGCGTAGAGTTGGGCGAAGTGGTTCGCATTATTGTCGAGTCTGAGGGTGATGCCTCACTCGAGATCTGGGATGCCACCCGCCGGGCCGGGCTCTTCCGCAAGGCGTACGCGTGCGAGCTCGAGATCGTGCTGAAATAGTACCTGTTCACAATCGGGGTAGCCAACGACGGGGCAACCACGGGGGGTTGCCCGTACGGGGGGCACCACGAGAGCAAAACGCCCTTGCCCCAGGAGAAGTGTGAACAGGTACCTGAAATGACGGCGAGGGTTGTCTCTATACCCTCAGATAGGCGGCGGCGAGCTCGCTGGTGCGCTCTCGGTGTGGGCATCGAGCCACGCACGTAGCCGAGGATCGCGGGGATTCTGGCTCTTCATCGCGAGCTGTGTGAACGCGTAGCGCTCGGCGTCACCGGCACGCAGGCGCTGGCCATTCCGCGCTAGGAAGAGCTCCAGGGCGGCGGTTGCAATACGCTTATTCCCGTCGCGAAAGGGGTGGTTAGCGATGAGGAGGAAGAGGAGGGCCGCCGCCTTGTCGCCAAGTTCTGGAAACGCTTCTTGGCCAAAGGCAGCCTGGAAGGGTGTGGTGAGGGCTGAGAGGAGACCGGCAGAGTTGATGATCTCGTAGCGCCAGGGATCGTGAGTGGCGATCTGATCGCGGATGTCGACGAGGTCACCCAGGGTAATGTAGTGGGCATCAGCCATCAGACACCTCCCGAAGATCCATGTGCGCGCCTACCCAGGCGATCAGATCGGCGCGGCTCATCTGGTTGGCCGCACGCATCGCCAGGGTGTAGAGAGCATCGTTATCAGCGGTGAGACAAGCCCCATTGAGCCGGAGGATGAGATCGAGGGCTGCCACAGCGACGCGCTTGTTGCCATCCGAAAAGGGGTGGCCATGGATGATCGCATGGGTCAGTGCCCCAGCCTTATCGGCTAGTTCTGGGTAGAGCTCCATGCCAAAGGCGCTCTGGCGCGGCGTTGCGGCTGCAGCTTCGAGGCGGGCAAAACCCGCCTCAGTGATGCCTGCCATACCACCAAAGGTCTCGATCAGGGCTTGGTGGATGAGGAGGAGATCGGCGACACTCAGGTAGCGCATTGGTTATGTCAAATTCATCAAGACTTCACGATACTTGGCCATCGTGACGCGCAGGTGGGCGATCAGTTCTGGGCTCGCTTCGGGTAGGGGGCGGAGCAACACTTTCCCGCCCCCGAGGCGCTCGACGGCAAGGGTAAAGGCTCCATCAGGGCTATGGTTCAGCCATTCGCGCAACCGTTCTCCGAGCTCGGTCTCGTCAAGGAGGATCTCATCCATAGTTAGGCATCACCCTCATAGAGGCGCATCAACTGCTGTACTGCGGCGGTAACTGGGAGCGCCCCATCAACCACAGCCGCCTCAATTGCGGGAAGTTGGGCCCGCACTGCGGGGTGGGCATAGAAGCGGGTACGCAGGTACTCCTCGATCAGGCTGCTAACCCACTCACGCGACTGGGTGCGTCGACGTTCGGCAAACACCCCCGAGGCACTCGTCACCTCATAGAAGTGCTCGATCAGCGTCCGAATCTCGGCGACTCCCGCCCCACTGAACGCCGAGCAGGTCCAGGCGCGGGTACGCCACCCTGGTGTCGCCGGTGCCATGTAGTGCAGGGCGCGATTGTAGTCAGCCTGAGCTGCCGTAGCCCGTGAGCGATTATCGCCATCGGCTTTAGTGATCAGCAGGGCATCAGCGAGCTCCATGATCCCCTTCTTGATCCCCTGCAGTTCATCACCAGCACCGGCCAACATCAAGAGGAGAAAGAAGTCGACCATGCTGCGTACGCTAATCTCGCTCTGACCTACACCGACCGTCTCAACCAGGATGCGATCGAAGCCAGCGGCCTCACAGAGCAGGATCGTTTCACGGCTCTTCCGGGCCACGCCACCCAGGCTTCCACCGGTTGGCGAGGGGCGGATGAAGGCGTGGGGGTGGCGCGCCAGCGACTCCATGCGGGTTTTGTCGCCGAGGATGCTACCCCGGGAAAGGCTGCTGGAGGGATCCACAGCGAGCACGGCAATACGGTGGCCCTGCTCACAGAGCATGAGGCCGAACAGCTCGATGAAGCTACTCTTCCCCACACCGGGCACGCCGGTAATACCGATACGTAAGGCACCACCGGTATGGGGGAGCAGTCGCTGCAGAAGCTCCTGGGCCTGGGCGAGATGAGCTGCAGCATTACTCTCGATCAGGGTAATCGCACGGGCCAGAATCGTACGATCACCGGCCAGTACCCCGGCGACATACTCATCGGTCGTGAGGCGGCGGCGGCGCGGTGGCGGCACACTGCTGCCACTACTCTGGTCGGGCAGACCATCGTGGCCACCCGCTATGCCGCTTATGACCGAGACGGCGAAGATCTCGTCACTAGATGAGCGCCCAGCCTCACTCATGGCTCGCCCCGTACCTCATCCTCCTCCAGATGCTCACGCAGCTTCTGGAGGAGTTTTTCGGCGGCCACCGGGATGATCGTCCCGGGGCCGAAGATCATGGCAGCGCCATGGTCGTGCAGAAACGCGTAGTCCTGAGCCGGGATCACACCACCAATGATCACCATGATATCGTCGCGGCCTAGGCGACGCAACGCTTCGACCAGTTGTGGGAGCAGCGTCTTATGACCGGCGGCCAGTGAGCTCATGCCGACGACATGGACATCATTCTCAATCGCCTGGCGCGCAACCTCATCGGGGGTCTGGAAGAGGGAGCCGATATCGACATCAAAGCCAAGATCGGCAAAGGCGGTAGCCACCACTTTTGCCCCCCGGTCATGGCCATCCTGCCCCATCTTCGCCACAAGGATGCGCGGGCGGCGCCCCTCGAGCTGGGCAAACTGATCAGCCAGGGCGCGCACGCGAGCGATCTGCTCGGTGTCGCTATACTCGCTGCTGTAGACTCTGGAGATGGAGCGAATAACCGCCTGGTAACGCCCAAAGGCATGCTCCATCGCACTCGAGATCTCGCCAAGGGTGGCCCGTGCACGGGCGGACTCAATGGCTAGGGCCAGCAGATTGGCGCCACCGTGAGCAGCGGCAGCAGCGAGCGCACCTAGGGTCGTCTGGACGCGTGTCGCATCGCGTTCGGCCCGTAGACGGGTCAGGCGCTCGATCTGGGCCTGACGTACCGCGCTATTGTCAACTTCCAGGATATCGATCGCCGCTTCCTGGGCTAGACGGTACTTATTCACGCCAACAATCGTCTCTTGCCCCGAATCGATCCGCGCCTGGCGCCGTGCGGCAGTCTCCTCGATGCGTAGCTTCGGGACGCCAGCTTCAATCGCCTTCGCCATACCCCCTAACGCTTCAACCTCCTCAATATGGGCCCAGGCTCGCCGCGCCAGGGCATCGGTCAGATACTCGAGGTAGTAGGAGCCGCCCCAGGGGTCGACGATCTTGCAGATCCCGCTCTCTTCCTGGAGGAAGAGCTGGGTGTTGCGTGCGATCCGTGCAGAGAAGTCCGTGGGCAGGGCGATCGCCTCATCGAGCGAGTTGGTATGGAGCGACTGGGTATGGCCCAAGACGGCAGCCATCGCCTCGATGCAGGTACGGGTCACATTGTTGAAGGGATCCTGTTCGGTCAGGCTCCAGCCCGAAGTCTGGGAGTGGGTGCGCAGGGCGAGTGAGCGTAGATCGTTGGGGTTGAACTGCCGAATGATCTTGGCCCAGAGCAGCCGTGCGGCGCGCAGTTTTGCCACCTCCATGAAGTAGTTCATGCCGATGGCCCAGAAGAAGGAGAGGCGCGGGGCAAAGCTATCGATCGACATACCGGCCCGCATGCCAGCGCGCACATACTCGAGCCCATCGGCCAGGGTATAGCCAAGCTCCAGGTCAGCACTCGCTCCGGCCTCCTGCATATGGTAGCCAGAGATGCTGATGCTGTTAAACTTCGGCATATGTTGCGCCGTGTAGGCGAAGATATCGGCGATGATGCGCATCGAAGGTTCAGGTGGGTAGATGTAGGTATTGCGCACCATGTACTCTTTGAGGATATCGTTCTGAATAGTGCCGGTGAGCTGCTCCTGGCGCACACCCTGCTCCTCGGCGGCGACAATGTAGAAGGCGAGGATCGGGATCACGGCGCCATTCATGGTCATCGAGACCGACATCTGATCGAGGGGAATGCCATCAAAGAGGATTTTCGCATCAAGCACCGAGTCGATAGCTACACCGGCCTTCCCGACATCACCAACCACCCGGGGATGGTCGGAGTCGTAGCCACGGTGGGTTGCCAGGTCAAAGGCGACGGAGAGGCCCTTCTGACCAGCGGCCAGATTACGCCGATAGAAGGCGTTACTTGCCTCAGCGGTCGAAAAGCCAGCATACTGGCGCACCGTCCATGGCTGGGTCACATACATGGTCGGGTAGGGTCCACGCAGGTAGGGTGGCAAGCCAGCGGTAAAGCCAAGGTGCTCCAGCCGCTGCATATCGGCGGCCGTATAGAGCGGGCGCACGTCGATCTGTTCCATGGTGCGCCAGATCAGCTCATCGAAGGATCGACCAGCATCCCGTTCAGCCTGTGCACGCCAGTGTGCCGGATCGCCTACTGTAGCAGGGCCAGCGTAGGGCATCGTGGTGAAATCAGGGCTACTCACGGATGTACTCCCTTCAACTGCTGAAGCCGAGCAAGGATCGCGTAGCAATCGGCGCGCAGATGGATGAACTCATCAATACCGGCGGCCTGGTAGGTAGCGATCTGGTCGGTGGGGTAGCCAGCCAAGACCAAGGTCGTATCAGGACGCTCCGCCTTGATCAGGCCAGTCAGTGCAGGCACCAGGGCTGGGTAGGCCTCATCGGTGGCGCAGATGAGCACAATGGAAGCATTGGAGGCCAGGGCCGCCTGAGCCGCCTCGGCGGGGGTCGCGTAGCCAGGGCCACTCGTGACTACAAAGCCACCAGCCTCAAAGAAGCTCGTCGCGAAGTCGGCACGGGCTTTGGACTGGCTGAGTGGGCCCATGGTGGCGAGGAAGACGGCGGGAGGGGCACCGTTCCGCACGGCGTAGGCCTCTGCGGCGCGACGCAACCCTTCGAACTGCTCAGCCCCCCGCTGGGCGGGGAGGGGCTCAACCGATGGGCCAGCCTGCGTAGCACGGGCTGCCACCAGTGCACCGAGCGTGGCCCCAGCCCTTGCCGCGTCGAGCATTGCGGCGAGTACCTGCTCACCTGTGGCCCCAGTGAGGGCGGCCAATGCCGTCTGAAGCGCCCCGTTATCGGCTGCGGCACGGTAGTGGGTCAGGGTGACACGACGTTCAGCCTGGAGGGCAACAGCATCGACTGGGCGCGCAGCGATCGGTCGCTCCTTGAGATTGGCATACATGTTGACCCCAACGATCACCTCACGGCGCAGGGCGATCTGGTTCAGGCGCTCGCTACGTGTGGCGGCAATCTGCGCCTGGGGCCAGCCTTCCGCCAGTGCCGCGGCCATCCCACCCCGACGCTCAAGCTCCTGGAAGAGCGTCCAGGCCTCACGGGCAAGCTCATCGGTCAGCCGCTCAACCGCCCATGAGCCGCCGGGGGGATCGACGAGACGGGCAAAGCTACACTCTTCGCGCAGGATGATCTGCACATTGCGGGCGATCCGGCGCGAAAACTCATCAGGAAGCCCGAGGGCCTCATCAAAGGGGCTGACGTGGAGACTAGTGCAACCACCCATCACTGCGGCGAAGGCCTCACTGGTGGCACGCAACATATTGTTATAGGCGTCAGCACGGCTCTTCGTCCAGGCGGAGGTACGGGCATGAAGCGTCAGTTGCTGGGCCTGCTCACTGCCACCGAAGGCTGCGACGATACGGGCCCAGAGCA
Organism: uncultured Chloroflexota bacterium; assembly: GCA_903915775.1. Classification (GTDB taxonomy): domain Bacteria; phylum Chloroflexota; class Chloroflexia; order Chloroflexales; family Chloroflexaceae; genus Viridilinea. The sequence continues at coordinate 9,967 of CAIWUD010000023.1, forward strand.
TCCGGGCGGCACGCAGGCGTGCAATCTCGATGAAGAAGGGGGCACCGATCGAAAAGGCGAACTGCATGCGTGGCGCAACCAGATCGACGCTCAGACCTTGGGCCTGCATGGCCCGCAGGTACGTGACGCCGGTCGCCAAGGCGCATGCGAGATCTTGCACTGCGCTTGATCCAGCATTATGGTAGGCATGGGCCGCCACCTCAATCGTGCGGAGGCGTGGTGCATGGGTAGCGGCCCAACTGGTCAGGGCGGCCATGTCGGCGTAGATCTGGGGGAGTGGAACTGACAGTGAGCCCTGGGCAGCAAGGGAGCCGAGGGGATCCATGGTGAGACATCCGTGCAACTGGTCGGGTGTCGAGCCGCGTGCGGTCAGGGCAGCGAGGAGCAGTGCCAGGAGCGGCAGAGCGCTCGCTCCGGCGGCGAGGTGCAGGGGGGTCTGGTTCAGGTCGATACCATCGAGCAGGGTCAGGAAATCGGCTACGCTCGCCAGTGAAGTCCCGCCCTGGCCAACCAGTGGTGTCAGTGCCTGATCGGGGTCGAGGCCACGTAGGGTAGCCTGGTCGAGTGGCACGTGCAGCACCGTCAGGCCGCGGGGCAGATCTTCGCGGGCGGCTTGATTGACTGCGGCAGCCGTTGGGTAGGGGAGCTCCTGGGCAACACTCCACGGCTGGGTGAGGTAGCCAAGTGTGCTGGTTCCGCGAAGAAAGGGAGGTTCGCCGGGCAAGCTCGCAAGCTGTGGAAGGTCAGCAACGGTAGCGGCGTCGTAGAGCGGCTGGAGCTGCAGAGCCTCGTAGGTTCTGGTGATGAGCCGCTGCTCGAACGGCGCACCCTTCAAGGTCTGCTCGGCAGCGCGACGCCAATCCGCATAGCTCGCATGGGCAAACATCGTGAACAGCTGCTGTTCAGATGGATCTTCCGGCGCTCGAACCGTCGGGTCGTGCCTCATGATCCTCTCCTTGGGCATGGTTCAGTTTCGGCTACGCCTTGGTACCGTCTGGCGGCACCGGGGCTGGGTTGGGGTAAGCCAACAGCAGGGCAACCACGGGGGGTTGCCCGTACGGGTGGTGCCACGAGATCGAGATACCCTCGCTCCGGGAGAAGTGTGAACTGTTACGGGTTGGTTTTTTGTGGAGGGCTGTGCCATCCACACCTCCCGTAAGCTGATCAAGTGGTACTCCCCACCAGATCGCGTAGGATCGCCAGGAAGGCCGTCATGTCATCGCGATGGATGCTGTGGCCGGTATCAGGAACCTGGACCACGCTCTGCGGTCCCAGGTCGGCGATGATCGCCGCAACATCATCCGGGGGCACGAAGAAGCTCTCTTCAGGTAGGATCAGGCGGGTTGGCAACCTTCTGGCTATGTCGCGCAGGGCAGGGCGTAGATCCCAGGGTGCGTTCTCAGAGAAGACCTGGCGCATGTGCTCCCAGTTGACCGTGGCAAGGGAGGCGAGCTTACCCTCAGCATCGATCGGGAGCCAACGCGGGTTAGCCCGCAAAATCGCTTCGAGGTCGCGCGGATAGTGGAGTTCATCATGCTTCAGCAGGCGTGCTGGGGTCTCTTTGTCGGCAAAATGGAGCACCGGATCTTCGAGCGCCAGGGTAGCTGGGCGCATGACACCCCGGGTGATCGCCAGGATCGCCATCACCCCACCGAACGAGTGGCCGACGAGCAGGGTCGGTTCTGTGGGCACACTCTCAGCCAGATCACCGACCATCAGCTCGAGCGCGTAGTCTCCATCAGCTTTGGGACTCGAACCGTGCCCCCGCAGTTCGACCGCCACGACATAGTAGCCTTCGGCCGCAAGGGCCGGTCCCACCCGCACCCAACTGAGTGCGTTGGAGGTGACGCCATGGATGAGAACGGCACTACGTTCTGCCGTAGGCTCACCCCACGTAGATGTATGAAGCTTCACAGATGAAGATCCTTCTGCTCTGAACTATGCCCAAGGCCTGCTTCAGAGCAGCGTAGCACGCTTAGGCATGTTGCAATTTCGGCTGCGCCGGCATGAAACTCTGGTGGTATCAGGGCTGGATTGGTTTTTTGCGGAGGGCTGCGCCATCCACACCTCCCGCCGAACTGTCACTTATTATGCCACACCTGCTGTGGTTGATCACAACGCTCCACCGGTCCATTCCGCCATCTGGGACCAGAGCCGAGCATAGCCGTCCCAGGCGAGGAACTCGGGCGGTGCCCAGTGGGGGCCGCAGTCGGAGGCGAAGGCCAGGGCACGTCCAGCGCCATAGTTCCAGGCGACGATGAGGGGATCGCGACCAGCCATGGCGATCACACTCGCCTCGGGGCGGGCAATAAGCCGGTTGTAGCCGAGTAGGTGTGGCCAGGTGCCCTGGAGCCCAGCTGCGATCGGATGCTCGGGGAGGACCAGGTCGGGTACCACACCCTCGGGAAGTTCTACACGATCGTCGGCGCTGAGCATGGTGATGGGGAGAGCCGCCTCGACGGCGCTACCGGCATAGCGTGCCTTCGCATCGATACCCTGGAAGGTCATGTAGCCACCGACCATCAGCAGGCCGCCACCAGTAGCCACATAGTCGCGCAGGAGGGTCAGGCGGTTTGGCATGGCCCGTGAGCGCTCGAAGGTGTCGGGGTGGAGGAGGAGCGTATTGGCGCCAATATCGCTGAGCATGACGAGATCGAAGCTGCGCAACTGCTCCAGGCTCGTGGGGAACTTTGTCGCTGCAATGTGGCTTGGCTGGTATTCGACCGTATGCCCTGCCTGCTCAAGGGCAGTACGCAGCGGCCCACCCCCTTCGTAGTAGAACGTGGTGGTAAAGACATCAAAGCCCTTCTGGTGGAAGCTCAGGGTCTCCCAGGATTCGCCCGCCAGGAGGATGCGCATGCTACGGGTCATAGGGTGGATTCCTTTCTTGCTGGTTCTGCTCTGCCCGTCAGCGGATCAAGCCGAAGCGTGGCTGCACCGCGGGATTCATCGTCGAGGGGGGGAGGCGTCCAGACAGCAGCGCTGTAACTGCATTGGCAATCTCAGTCTGCAGATCCGGCGTGCTCGCCCTACACCAGGCGCCAAAGTGAGGGGTCAGGATGACCCGTCGCGGATCCATGGCCAGGAGGGGATGATCGGCACGGATCGGCTCTGGGTCGAGTACATCCAGGGCGACCCCGAAGAGGTGATCGCGCTGCAGTGCCTCAACCAGAGCTTGCTCGTCGATCACACCGCCGCGGCTGGTATTGACCACCATAGCGCCAGGGCGCAACTGGGCCAGGGTCGTACGATTGATCATACGCCGGGTTTCGTCGGTCAACGGCACATGGAGCGAGACGAGATCAGCGGCCTGCAAGAGCTCGGTCAGGCTTGCCACTGGCAGGGCACCGCGCTCGCGGATCTCCGCATCACTCAGGTAGGGGTCGTAGGCGAGGATGCGGCACCCAAACCCGGCCAGGCGCTGGGCAACACGGCGGCCAATCTTGCCCAGCCCTACCAGGCCAATGGTCATGAGGCTAAGGCGTGGTACGCGCGGATCATCCTTGTGTACCGCCATCCAGCGACCGGCCCGCACCTCACGATCGAGCCAGGCCAGCCCACGCGTCAGCGTGAGGATCAGGCCAACGGTGTGGTCGGCAACTTCACCGACACAGTAGGTTGGCGCATTGGCAACGACGATGCCAAGCTCGGTTGCGGCTGCCAGATCGATGTTATCGACACCAACCCCATAGCGTGCAACCATTCGGCAGCGGTGCAGTTTCTGCAGCTCGTGGGCGGGGAAACGTAGGGTCCAGGTCGTCAGAACGACATCGGCGTCACGGATGGCAGCAAAGCTACCATCCCCGAGACGAAACTCTGCACCCGCAGCCTCAATTGCGGCGCGCTCCTGGGCGTAGGGCTGAAACATCTCCAATGGATCGGCTACCATCACAAGGGTCATAGTTGCTCATACTCCTGGCGGACATTCCCATAGATCACTCCCACTCCTACATCGACTTCGTCTCGGCTAAGGTTCCAGCCTTCTCACTCTTCCGGCGCAGATGATCTCCTGCCAGGATAGGCGGGTACTTCGCTGGCTGCTCCGCGTTACTGCAGCCAGGGAGGCAACTGATTAGGGCGTTTTCGTTCGGCGAGTGGAAGAAGACGATCGACTGGCGACGAGCTCCTTGCTGCTTGTCACGGGGTGGGTTGACGACACGGTGGAGGGTCGAGACCCACTGATCGTTCGTCCAATACTGCATCATGTCGCCAATATTGATCACGAACGAGTTTGGCACCGTGACCACATCAACCCACGCGCCCGTCTTATCGAGAACCTGGAGCCCACCAATAACATTCTCGGAGCGAAGGATGGTAATCGTCCCATAGTCGGAGTGTTCACCGGCGCGCAGCTGGCCGGGCAGGGGGTCTTCCTTCTGGTCGGGGTAGTTGATCACACGCATGAAGGCCTGCGGCTCGGCAACCATCTCGTCGAAGTAGTGCTCGGGTAGATTAAGGGCGGTGGCAAAAATGCGCATGATCGACTCGGCCAGGCTCTGGACGCTCTTAAAGTAGGCGATCCAGGTCTCGCGCAGTTCAGGTGGATTCGCCGGCCAGCGGTCGTGGTTGAAGTCAAGGCCACAGTTGAGCGACTCCTTGAGGTCGCCAGGGGTCTTCTGGCCCAGGCTGGCGGCCAGACTCTCGATCTGGAGGGGCACGTAGCCCACACCTACCGAGTTGACCCGTACCGCCACCTTCTCCTCAAAGGGGAGGTCGAAGAACTGACGCGAGATGTCGTAGGTCCGTTGCACCAGGTCCGGCGCTATACCGTGGCCCACAATGGTCAGAAAGCCAATCTCACGACAGGCTTGCCCAACCTGCTCGGCCACACGGCGCTTACCCTCAGGACTCCCCTCCAGAAATGGTGCGATGTCGATCACAGGAACAGCCATTGGTCTCCTCCTTAGGGATGGTTCAATATCGGTTACGCCAGCGTGACTGTCTGGCGGTACCAGCGTTGGGTTGAGTTTTTTGCGGAGGGCTAGGCCCTCCATAGGTATCTGTTCACTATAATAAGGGCACTCAACCGGGCGGCCACGGGGGGCCGCCCCAACGTCGCGGGTGAGATGCCCGCGCTCCCAGGGGAAGGGTGCACAGGTAGTCCCACACCGCCCGCGGGCATGTGGCCCGTGCTACAATCAGCATGATCTACCGCTCCCCATAGTCATGAGGTGTTCCGTGAGAGTTGCCGTAACTGGTGGAAGTGGCCATATTGGTCGTGCGATTGTAGCTGAGTTGCTGAACCAGGGTGTAGACGTTGTCGTTGGCGATCGCCAACCGGTGGCGGGGCTGGCCACCCCGGTGAAGTTTATCGATATGGAAGATCTCGGCCAGGTGGTGAGCCTCTTCGATGGCTGTGATGCGGTCGTCCACGCTGCGGCTATTCCACGCCCAGGTGGCTGCGCCGACAGCTTGCTCTTTCGCATCAACATGCAGACGCTCTTCAACGCACTCGAAGCATGTCGGCTGTTGCAGATTCGGCGTTTTGTCTGGACATCGAGCATGTCGGTATTCGGCTACCCCTTCAACTACCGACCGATTGTAGCGCACTACCTCCCCCTTGATGATGAACACCCCCATGGTGCTCAGGATCCCTATGCGTTAAGCAAATCCCTCGGCGAGCAGTTGGTAACGAGCTACACGGCCCGTTATGC
>CAIWUD010000024.1 GCA_903915775.1 uncultured Chloroflexota bacterium
GGGCGCGGCGGGCAAACTCGAGGGCGAGGGTAGTCTTACCCTGGCCAGGCTCACCGGTGATGAAACAGAGTTGGCCGTTACCAGATCGGGCACGTTCGAGGTAGTGGGTGAGGCGGTGTAGCTCCTGCTCACGACTGACAAAGATCATGGGAGAGCTCCTAGCACTACTACGACGGTGGGTAGGAGGTATAGGAATTGGTTCGAGTTTGTGGGAATGAGGAAAATGAGATACTAGGTTAGCGTTTGTGGCGTGGCAAGACGACCGCATCTAAGGATAATCGCTCACCCTGAGCAAAAGCCTCAGATCCCCTCTGTTTCTCTCGCTTCAGGGTTCAATATCGGGATCCATGGCAAGTAGCGCCGTCGCCGCGATGCGCAAGTCATTCAAGCGATGCTCGACCACATCCCAGACGATCACTAAGTCGAGGCGAAAATAGTGATGGGCGACAATATCGCGCAGGCCAGCTATCTTGCGCCACTCGATGGTCGGTGTCAGATCGCGCTGGGCCTGCGGGATGTTCTTCGCCGCCTCACCGATCAACTCGAGATTGCGCACCACGGCGTCAATGCGCATCTCGTCAGTGGAGAACGTAGCAAAGTCCACACCACTGGTGTAGCGCCCAATGCGGGTGATTGCTTCTAGCATATCCTCAAGATAGAGGCGATAATCCCTCGGCATACACCACCTCACGTAGGATTACCGGGCGCAGCCGCGGCTTGATACGGTCTAGCAACACGAGATCGACCGGACAGCCGAAGGTATCTTCGAGCCAGAGCTTCAGATCCATATAGCTATCAAATGACGGCTGTTCTAGGTCAACCAGGAAATCCATATCGCTCTCGGGACGGGGTGTACCGCGCCGGTACGAACCGAACAGTCCAAGGGTTCGTACGCCAAGGCTGCGCAGCCAAGGCTGGTTGCGCTGAATCTCGGCCAGCACCTCGGCGGCCGTCCACTGGCGAGTCGTGATACTCATACCTTCGGGCCACGCATCTCTAGGATGCGCTCGCTCAGGGGCTTACCACCAACACGATCAAGATTCGCCTGGGACTCATCAAGCATCAGGGTTAGGCAGGCCACACGTACTGCCTCCTCTGGCAATGGCTCTTTCAGCAGACTAGCAGCATGCACATTGCACTATCCTGCCCACTCAGGCAAACGCCGGCACGTTGTTCGGCCAGGAACTTCTCTGTCACCACCTCAACTGGGTATTAGTGGTCATACCGCTACCCTCCGTGTGAGCGTGGTACCTGTCCGCAGTATACCGTGCAGTCTCATCGTTCGCAACGCACCCCACCCAAAAGTGGTTTGACACGCACTACATCATCGACTATACTTTAGACATCGTTAACTAAAACTTAATAAAAATTGTGCAAGCAGTGTGGCTACCAGGGTCTCATCACCCTGATGCCCCATACCTGTGCTTGCCCTCTCGACGTCGGTAGCGTACAGGTTTTCGCTGCCGGCGTTTTTGTTTGGTCGGATGTCCTACGTGCCGTCCTGTTGGGTATGCGCTGACATTCAGGGAAGGGAACAACGATGCACCCGATCGCCGTCCGCAGTCTCGCCATGGCCCTGCTGTTTGCCGTTCTCCTCACCGCCTGTGGTGCACCTGCAGCAGCACCAACTGCTGCGCCAGCACCAACCGCCGCACCCGCACCAACCGCCGCGCCAGTTGCCGAGGAGTATGTCTTTGGTATGGTGCTGGTCGGACCGATTAACGATGGTGGCTGGAATCAGGCCCACTACGATGCCGCCAAATATGTCGAGGCGAGGATTCCTGGATCGCGCTTTATCTACATCGATAAGGTTAATCCCGCCGATCGCCCCAATGTGACGGTCGAGCAGGCCGCGGAAGAGTTAATCAATCAGGGGGCACGTTTCATCATCACCAACAGCGCAGAGTTCGCCGATGGTACGAATATCGCCGCAGAGGCCCACCCAGAGGTCTACTTCCTCCACGCATCTGGCGATGATGTGCTCTCCGGCGATGCTCCGCCCAACGTCACTAACCTGATGGGACGGATGGAGTTTGGCAAGATGATGTCCGGCTGCGTCGCTGCACTCCAGAGTGAAACGGGTAGAATCTCCTACCTCGGCCCACTGATTGACCCCGAGACGCGCCGTTTAGTCAACTCCGCCTACCTTGGTGCCCGCTACTGCTGGGAGAACTATCGCCAACGCTCCGCCGATGAGTTGGCTTTCAAAGTCACCTGGATCGGTTTCTGGTTCAATATCCCCGGTGTGACCCTCGATCCCACGAAGGTTGCCAACGACTTCATCAGCGAGGGGAGTGATGTCATTATCTCGGGCATCGACACCACCGAGGCGCTCGTTGAGGCAAATAAGGCTACCGCTGCTGGGCGTAAGGTCTGGGCAGTACCCTACGACTTCAAGGAGGCCTGTGCCAAAGGCGAGGCCGTCTGCCTGGGTGTGCCCTACTACAACTGGGGGCCACGCTACACCGAGATCATTGCTGACGCCCGTGAAGGTCGTTTCACACCACAGTGGGAGTGGATCGGACCAGACTGGAGCAATATCAACAATCCTGACACGAGCATCATTGGTTTCGTGAAGGGCCCAGCCCTTTCTACTGAGCATGCGGCGTCGCTCGACGATTTTACCAGCAAGTTGGCCAGTGGCAGCCTGCAACTCTTCAGTGGTCCCCTCGCCTTCCAGGACGGGAGTGAGTTCGTCGCCGCGGGTGCGGTCGCCACTGATGAGCAGATCTGGAATACCCCCCAACTCCTGAAGGGTGTTGAGGGCCAGAGCGCACCGTAGTCAGGGTATAATAGGCACGCTTCAAACGTACGGGAGGTGTGGAGGGCTCTGCCCTCCACACCTGATTTTGTAGAAAACTACCTGCTCACACCTCTCCTGGAGCGAGGGCGCCTTCGCCCTCGTAACGCCCCCCGTGCGGGCACCCCCCCGTGGTTACCCTGTCGTTGGCTTACCCCGCTCGTGAACAGCTACGTAGACAACTACCTGCATGCAGATCGCCGTCCATAACCTGACCAAGCTCTTTGGCACACTTCGTGCCAATGATGGACTATCACTTAGCTTCGCTGGTGGGCAGATTCATGGGGTGCTCGGCGAGAATGGCGCCGGGAAGAGCACCCTGATGAAGCTCATCTCAGGCTACATGCGCCCCGATGCGGGGACGATCGCCGTTGATGGGCAGACCCTGGCGCTCAATGGCCCTGGTGATGCCCTGCGTGCAGGTATTGGGATGGTGCACCAGGAGCCCCTGGATGTACCGGGGTTCACCGCCCTCGAGAATCTGCTCTGTGCCGCTCCGCGCCGTGCCATCCCTCACCGTGCGGCTGGCCGTGCGCTGCTCACGCGCATGGCCGAGCGGCTCCACTTTACCCTGGATCCCGATGCCCCTATCGCCCAGATGACTGTTGGTCAGCGCCAACAGCTTGAGATTGTACGTCTACTGGCTTGTGGTGCGCGCACCCTGATCCTTGATGAGCCCACGACAGGCATTACGGCAGCCCAGGCCCGTGCACTCTTTACATCCTTACGTCAACTTGCTGCTGAAGGCAGTACGGTGCTCTTCGTCTCGCACAAACTCGATGAGGTGGCCGCGTTGTGCCATACCGTCAGCGTCCTACGGGCCGGTCGTGCTGTAGAAGCCCAGTTGTCCATGCCACAGCCCCAGGAGCGCCTGCTCCAACTCATGTTCGGCAGTAACTGGGTGGCAGGTGGTACGCCCGTAGACGCACCGTCAACTGCAGTGGCCGCTGATACCTCGGCGATGCCTGCCCCTCCTCATGCGCCTACAGCGGCAACCTGGCGTCTTGAAGGCGTGACTGCCCGTGAGGGGAGTGTCCAACTCCAAAAC
>CAIWUD010000025.1 GCA_903915775.1 uncultured Chloroflexota bacterium
ATAGGCCGTGGGTGCCGATCCATCTGAGCAGCGCTAGCACCGCCGCGATCACCTCCTCGTACGTACCCTCAAAGACGACTGAGGCGGCCTGCGGCACGCCGGGGAGCTCGTGGAAGGTCAGTCCATTCACTGCCGATGACTCGGACAACAATCCCGGATCCACGACCACGGCCGCTTCGGTGTCGAGATCTACTTCCACATACTCCTCGGTGTGGTAGAGCATCAACTCGGGGCCGCTCGGGACGATCCCACGCTGTTCAAGTGCACGGTAGAGGCGTCCATAGAGGGCGGCACAGAACGGGGCCATCTCGGCGACATGGGGGGCGTTGGCGCGCACGCCGGCAATGACGAGTGGCTCAAGTGGACGCACCATGATCTCGTATGGTGATGGGGTATCGTCGAGTTGCTGCAGGCGGTCGGCTATCGACCGCAGCTGAAAGGTGCGTCTAGCGAGATCCTGTTCGAGCTCGGCTTGTCGGAGTGCGAGCATCCCCCGCATGCGCTCATTGGAAAGACCGCCGTCGGCCTGCAGTAAGGCACGAATCTGTTCAAGGGTGATACCGAGGTTGTTAAGGGCAACAATGCGGTGCAGGTGGGGGAGTTGGTCGATGGTGTAGTAGCGATAGCCAGTGAACTGGTCGGTGTAGCTGGGCGTCAGCAGACCCAGCGCGTCGTAGTGGCGCAACATGCGCACGGAGACTTGACCGAGCCGGGAAAACTCGCCGATCTTAAACATCGAGACCTCCAGCGTGTCACGTCGGCGCAGCCGAGTCTTGTCCTCGTAGCGCCCCCCGTACGGGCAACCCGTGAGTGCCCCGCGCAAGAAGGCGGCACCGAAGCCCTCGTGGCGCCCCCCGTACGGGCAACCCGTGAGTGCCCCGCGCAAGAAGGCGGCACCGAAGCCCTCGTAGCGCCCCCCGTACGGGCAACCCGTGAGTGCCCCGCGCAAGAAGGCGGCACCGAAGCCCTCGTGGCGCCCCCCGTACGGGCAACCCCCTGTGGTTGCCCTGCCGTTCGCTTACCCCGCTTATGAACATGTACGCGGACAACGAAAAAGCACCTACCCAGTCTATCTCTGTTGCTCGCACCCAAGTGCAGCTGCTACACTGCGGCTGACCGTGCACTGGCGAGCAGCTTCACACCGGCCGCGATGAACCAGAGCTGCACACCCGTCGTGCCGACCGTGATCAATGGGCCGACAGCAACGCCCAGCAGCTCAAGAGCCGTGGCGACCAGGAGGAGTGCCACGACCGCTGCGGCACCACCCAGCCAACGCGATCCACTCCGCACCAGTATGAACGCCAGTGTACCGAACCAGACGGCTGCGCAGAGACTCACCCCCAGCGCCTCGCCGATCGCCCCCCCGAAGGCGTTAGTTGTCGTGAACACGGTGGCAATCGTTGCACGCCCGCTTTCGGTCTGTGTGGGATCGCCATAGAGCGCTGCCAGCACCGGCATCGCACTGAGCCAGCGGATGATGCCGATCGAGCGGGCCAGGGTGCTCAGCGCTGCGAAGCCGATCCCGATCTGCAGGAGCGGGTTCGCGAATGACACTCCGGTGAGCGCTCGTGTGGCCAGCAGCGCGGTGGGAAAAAAGAGCAGCGAGTAGAGCAAGTATGCCCCATAGCCGAGCCGCACCTGGTCCAACTGGGTGGCAACCAGCGGCAGTATCTGCTCAGCCGGATAGTCCAGGCTGGCTGGCCAACCGATCGCGGCTCCGAGGACGATGGTCGGCACGAAGATCAGCAGCCCCTCAACCAGCAGCAACACGGCAGTAAAGCGCCGCTCACCATGCGAGACGCTTCGGCTGCGGCCCATGGCAGGGAGTGTAGTGGTGGTAGTCACGATGATTCTCCTTCGCGGCAAGGATGGGCGAGCAGCATCCTTAGCGGCTTGCGGTCGGCGCCCCATGTGCAGCTGCGTCTTCGTGCGAGCCCAGCGTCTTTGCCCAGCGTACCGTTGCGGCCACCGCCTCAGTCAGTGAGGTCGGCTGGAGGCCGAAGGTTGTCGTGAAGGCGCTGCTGTCCATGACGAACGGTCGCTCAAATTCGTAGAGCATCTCTGGCAATTCAGCCAGAGTGGGGTTGAACAGTCCCAGCATGCTCAGCAGCAGTCGCCCTGCTGGTCGTACCCGCACCTTGCGCCCGATGGCCGCTTCGATCAGGGCGAAGAACTCGGCCTGGGTAACCGGCGGAGCGCTTGGTACGTGCCAGGCTCGCCCTACGCCACGTTTGTCGGTACCCAGTATGGCGAGGGTACGGCCAAAATCGGCCACGTAGGTAAAGGTGTGGGGCTGGTCGAGCCGCCCAAGGGCGTTGACAGGTTTCCCCTCCAGGGCAGATAGGAAGGATTGCTCACCCGAGATGCGGTCGAAGGGGCCGAAGAAGTCGGAGCCACGCGCAGTGGCGACCTCCAGTTCGCCGCGCTGGTGAGCCGCAAACAGTGCCTCGGTCATGGCTTGGCGGACACGCCCCTTGCGGGTATGGGCAGCGTAGGGGGTTGCCTCGCTCAGCGGGCGGCCCTGGGGGTCGCCGTACATGTAGAGGTTTTCCGCCACGACGAGGCGCGCGCCCGTCGCCCGCGCACCGGCCAGAATCGCCGCCTGCAGCGCCGGGAATTCGGCGGCCCAGCGGTGGTAGGGCGGCTGTGCACACTGGTAGACCACCGTTGCCCCGTGTAGCAGGGTCATGGCGTGTTCCGGTGTGCTCAGATCACCCTTGACCACCTCGACCCCGTCAGGTGCAACGGACGATTGCCCGCTGCGGTTGAGCATGCGCACCCGTCGGCCCTCTTCCAGCAGCGCTCGTGCCGTCCACTGCCCCAGCGGTCCTGTTCCGATAATCAGATGGAGCCCGTTCGTACCCATCCCCTACCTCCTGAGTACTACTCTGTTGATGTGTCACGCCGATGATAGAACCTGACACGGTGAGAGAGTCAAGAGGTCACCTCAACAAAGACCACTTCAGGAACAACTACATTACCAAACAATGCATCCAGTGACTATCGCAGGCGGCGAGGGCAATCAGTGCGGAGGCATCTGCAACCAGAATCACGATCTCCCTAGCCTATCCAGTTCCTCCAGCAGTTCTTCGCGGGAAACGTCAATGACAGGTATCTGATGGTTTTTACAGATGCTCATGAAATCATAGATATTAAAGCCAGCTAAATCGGCTGCTTTCATCAAAGTAATTCGCTTTTGTTCGTAGAGCCAAAGAGCGTAAGCAATGCGGATCTCTTTCTGGACTTCAGAGAGCGATTGAAGAGTAACAAAGTCGTTAGGTAGCTCAATCACTATTTGCATGCTGGCATTCCTGTCAAATATACGCTGGGTGGTACCTGTTCACGTTTGGGGTAAGGCATGCTCCATATCAGCTTGACGAGCGTGCGGGAGGTGTGGAGGGCTGCGCCCTCCACAAAAAAACCAACCTAGCCTTGGTCCGCCAGGGGAAGTGTGAACAGGTACGCTGGGTGGTAGAACGGGGTTATGCCTGATCGAGCAGATCGTCCAGGCGTTGGCGATAAGCCACAATCCAGCGTTAGTGATGTACTATCAACGACAATCTCCATGAGGCGGTTCCGCTGCTTTCAGGAACAACTCGGCTGAGTTGGTTAGAACGTGCGTCGTCCGTCGTGGATCAACTCCACAATTTCATCCCGTGTCAACGGTACGTCAATCCCAGGAACATCAAGCGGTGACCTGGCTTGTTGAGCCAGTGCGATGATAAATATCGTACCGTCACGACGCCGAATCCGAACCGCCCCCTCGCGTTGCGCCTGATCGAGTAGATCGGCTAGGCGTTGGCGGGCTTCTGAATAGGTATATTCGTGCATCACTCTACATCCAGTTCAATAAGCCGGGATCGCGTAGGTTCATGGGTCACAACGGCAATCAGGACGGAGGTGTCAACGACAATCTCCATGAGGCGGTTCCTCCGCTCGCAAAAGTTGTACAATTGTACAAAAAGTATACGACAGGGCTATATGCCGCGCAAGGGGAGGTTATAACTGATCCGGTTGTCCGGCAGTTTACCCGAACTGCCTGCTAGCTCCCTGTGCACCCTTCCCCTGGCTGCGTGGGCGTCTTGCCACTGAACATGTAGTGGTACAATGCGCCCCATGCGCCACTGGCCGATTCTCCTCCTGCTCCCGCCCCTGCTCCTGCTCTCGCAGTGGCTTGCCTAGTACCCTCACCCTCGACGCTCGATCGGCGGAGCGTACCCAAAAGCTCGTCTGCCGCCGCATCTTAGCTGAGCGCTTCAATGGTTGGTAGCGTTGGGATGCGCAGGTCATTCGCATGGAGCAGACACACATGAGTAACAGTTGGCCTGAACGCGCTACCTTCTGGCATGATAAACGCGTGATCGTCACCGGTGGTAGCGGCTTTCTTGGCTCATTTGTCGTCGACAAGTTACGAACCTGTGGTGCCGCAGAGGTGATCGTTCCGCGCAGTGCTGACTACGACCTGCGCAACATTGAGGCCATTCGCCAACTTTTTGCGGACGCACACCAATCACAAGCTGTGGGCTATAAATCACCGGTCTACGTGATTCACCTGGCCGCTCACGTTGGCGGGATCGGCGCTAACCGCGCCAAACCGGCCGAGTTCTTCTACGACAATCTGATGATGAGTGTGCCGCTGATGCATGAAGCGTGGCGCACCGGGGTAGCGAAGTTCGTTGCCATCGGCACCGTCTGCGCTTATCCCAAGTTCACGCCGACGCCCTTTCACGAGGACGACCTCTGGAACGGCTACCCAGAGGAGACCAATGCCCCCTACGGCCTGGCCAAGAAGATGATGCTGGTGCAGAGCCAGACCTACCGTGAGCAGTATGGCTGGAACTCGATCTTTCTACTGCCCGTCAATCTCTACGGCCCACGCGACAACTTCGACCTGGAGACGTCACACGTGATACCGGCGCTGATTCGCAAGTGTCTGGAAGCCAAAGCCCGCGGGGACGCTGAGATCGTGGCGTGGGGCGACGGCTCACCAACGCGCGAATTTCTCTATGTCGAGGACGCCGCCGAGGGTATCATACTCGCCAGCGAACGCTACAACGCCAGCGATCCGGTTAATATCGGCAGCAGCTTCGAGGTCAGCATCAGAGAACTGCTTGAGACCATCGCTCGTCTGACTGGTTTCGAAGGGCGCATTGTTTGGGATACAAGCAAGCCCAACGGACAGCCGCGACGTAAGCTTGATGTGAGTCGGGCCAAGGAGCGGTTTGGGTTTGTGAGCAGGACACCCTTTAAGGATGGCCTGCAACGTACCATCGATTGGTACTCGACAAACGGTATGGCTCGTGGCGAACCGCCCATTGGCAGATGAGCGCAGCGGCAACCGTGATATCTCGGTACGTATCCTCCCCAAAAGTGCTGGACAGCAGGTGACGGCAGCGCCAAGGTCTGGTACACCACGAGCACATGCGGATCGACACCATCCCCGACTTGGCAATGCAGCAGATCGTGATCCAACTGCCGAAGCTCATTGAGGCGCAGGCGGTGGACATCGCTGAGGTTGGGCAAGAGCACCTCGTGGAGGGCCTTCTTCCTGCGCACCCTTCCCCCGGCTGCGTGGGCGTCTGGCCACTGAACATGTAGTGGTACAATGCGCCCCATGCGCTACTGGCCGAGCCTCCTCCTGCTCCCACCCCTGCTCCTGCTCCTGCTCTGGCAGTGGGTCGGCACCAGCCTGACTCGCCCAGCCGAACTCGTCGGTTCTGCGCAACTCAGTGGCTTTGAACCAGCCGAGACTAGCCCCTACGGCTCCTTCCGCTGGAGTGGGCCCCAGGCCTGGCTCAACCTTCCCGCCAGTGGCTTGCCTGGCACCCTCACCCTCTACGGCGCAGTTGCCCCTGCGACGACGCTCGATCTACGTCTGGGTGATGCCCCGCCCGTGCGCCTTGCCGCCATAGGCGAAGTGCCCAAGCTCCGCCGCTACCAACTGCTCCTGCCCCCCACCGCTGATGCCCTCGGTCGGGTGGATCTCCAACTCGTAGTTACCTCGCCAACACAGGTTGGGGAGCGTGTCCTCGGCTTGGCCCTCCACGAGCTCTCCATCCGGCCCGTCGCTAGTGGGCTACGGCTACCGCCAAGCTTTGTCTGGCTCGCCGTGGGCGGCTTGCCACTCCTGCTCACCCTGAGCCTGATCCTGATCGGCCAGCCTCCACAGACCGCGGGGATGGTTGCTACGCTCATGGGGCTGGGGTTGGCCACCGTCGCAGCCCGCTACCCCGACGCGGTCGATCCGCTGTTCCAAGATCTCTACACCTTCGCCAGCCCCCTGGTCGGTGGATGGTGGTTGGCCATTCAGCTCCTAGGTATCGCTGCTCTCCCGCTCACCCTCCTCGCCCTGCCACGGTTGCCCCTCGGAGGCTACCCCCTGGCCAAGAGCGTTGGCCTGCTCCTCACTACCCTCCTGGTCTGGATCGCCTCGCTGAGCGGGCTTGCCCCTTTCGGCCTGGCCTCAGTAGTTACGGCCGTTATGGTGATCGCACTGGTCAGCCTGGCCGCCTACGTCCTGGTAGGACGGCGCAAGCTGATCCAGCTGTGGCCGGGCTGGCGAGCCGTTCTTGGCTGGGAGCTTCTCTTTCTCGCTGGGCTCTACGTCGGCTGCTGGCTACGCTGGCATGGCGCAACGGGGCCTACCCTCACCGGCACTGAGAAGCCGATGGAGCTCATGCTGCTCAACGCGGTGCTCCGCTACGACCAGTTCCCGCCACTCGACCCCTGGTTTGCTGGTTATCAGCTCAACTACTACTACCTGGGATACGTGGCCATCGGCGTCGTCACCCTCCTGACGGCGACCCCGGTAGCGTCTGCGTTCAACCTCGGCTTTGCCCTGATCGTTGCCCTAACCGTGGTAGGCGTGGCCTACATCGCCACAGCCCTCGCCGCCCTCACCCCACAGGGCGCCACGGGATCGAGAGGCGGTCGCCGGGCGCTCGCAGGGCTTGCGCTCCTCTTCACCCTGCTCGTGGGGAACCAGGCCGGTGCACTCCA
>CAIWUD010000026.1 GCA_903915775.1 uncultured Chloroflexota bacterium
GCTGCGATGGAGCTGCACCAACCCGGCTTGCCGCAAAACGCCGAGATGGTACGAGATCAGATTTTGCGCTAGGCCAGTCACTTCCACCAGTTCACCCACCAGCCGATCACTGCTGCGCAACGCCCGCAAGATCCGCCAGCGCGTCTCGTCGGTGAGCAGACGCAACGCCTCAACGGCCTGGCCCGCAGCGGCGTGCGTCGGTGGGGAGTCCCACGGTATCTCATCAGTCATTCGCTGTACCTTCCTCACCCAGCTATGGTAGCACCTCGCAACGGCGTCGGTCAATAGGGGTGAACAGCGTACCTGTTCACGTTTGGGGTAAGCCGACGACAGGGCAACCACGGGGGGTGTCCGTACAGGGGGGCGCCACGAGGGCGAGACGCCCTCGCTCCGGGAGAAGGGTGAACAGTTACAGTATCGTGGCAACAACAACCCAGTAGAAGCCCTAGCTACCAGCTTGACAGGTCGGGCAGCTCACGATATTGTATCAATGAAGACTGTTTTAATATCACGAGGTCACCATGAGCGTGCGAATCGGCATCAACGGGTTTGGACGCATTGGACGGCTGGCGTTGCGGGCAGCCTGGGGCTGGTCGGAGCTGGAGTTTGCGCATATCAACGAGATCGGCGGTGACGCAGCGGTGAGCGCGCACATGCTCAACTTCGACTCGGTGCATGGGCGGTGGGACCATGCTGCGCGGGGCGAGGGTAACCGCCTAGAGATCGACGGGCATGGGATCGGGCACAGTAGTATCAAGCAGCCAGGCGAAGTACCCTGGGCTGACGCCGGGGTCGAGATAGTATTGGAGGCTAGCGGCAAGTTCCGCACCCGCGAGCAGCTCGACACCTACTTCAGAGCCGGTGTCAAGAAGGTGATTGTCGCCGCGCCGGTGAAGGGCGATGTGCTCAACATCGTGATGGGCGTCAACGATCAGCTCTATGACCCCGAGCGCCACCAGCTCATCACCGCCGCCTCCTGCACCACCAACTGCCTCGCCCCACTGGTCAAAGTCATCCACGAGGGCATCGGCATCAAACATGGCATGATCACCACGATCCATAGCTCCACCAACACCCAGAGCGTCCACGACCAGCCGCACAAAGATCTGCGGCGTGCCCGTGCCTCTAGCCTCTCACTCGTCCCCACCAGCACCGGCTCGGCCACGGCGATCGGTCTGATCTTCCCCGAGCTTCAGGGCAAGCTCGACGGGCAGGCGGTACGGGTGCCGCTGCTGAACGCCTCGCTGACCGACTGCGTCTTTGAGGTAAATCGAACAACCACGGTTGATGAAGTAAACTACCTACTGCGCACCGCCGCCGAAGGATCGCTCAAGGGCATCCTGGCTTACGAAACGCGGCCCCTGGTCTCAATGGACTTCGTGACCGACCCCCACTCGGCGATTGTCGACTCGCTCTGCACGATGGTCACGAACGGTACGCAGGTCAAAATCTACGCCTGGTACGACAACGAATGGGGCTATGCCAACCGTTATGTCGATCTGGCGCAAAAGGTGGCGCTGAGTCTCGGGTAGCGCTACCAACGGCAGGGCAACCACAGGGGGTTGCCTGTACGGGGGGCGCCACGAGGGCGAAGGCGCCCTCGCTCCAGGAACAGGGTGCGATCTGGCGCAAAAGGTGGCGCTGAGTCTCGGGTAGCGCTACCAACGGCAGGGCAACCACAGGGGGTTGCCTGTACGGGGGGCGCCACGAGGGCGAAGGCGCCCTCGCTCCAGGAACA
>CAIWUD010000027.1 GCA_903915775.1 uncultured Chloroflexota bacterium
GGATCTATGCCGTTGATGGCTGGATTACCCAGGTTGGGCCGAGCAGCATGCTCCCGACGGGTGCTGACACCGTCATTGATGCACGCGGCATGCTGATCATGCCCGGTATGGTCAATACTCACCACCACTTTAGCCAGAATCTCACCCGCTGCATGGCTCAGGAGTCCAACCTCTTCGGCTGGCTCCAGACACTCTACCCTATCTGGGCACACCTTACCCCGGAAGCCATCCGCGTCTCTACACGCACGGCTCTCGCCGAGCTGCTCCTCACCGGTTGTACCACAACCAGTGATCACACCTATCTCTGGCCGAACGGTGCCCAGTTAGATGACCAGATTGTCGTCGCGCAGGAGTTGGGAGTACGCTTCCATGCCGCACGGGGCAGCATGTCCTTCGGTCAGAGCCGTGGTGGATTGCCGCCAGACCATGTGGTTGAGGATGAGGCAGACATTCTGGCCGATTCGCAGCGCCTGATCGAACAGTACCATGACCCACGGCCTGGTTCGTTCCTGCGCATTGTTTTGGCACCGTGTTCACCCTTTAGCGTCTCACTCGACCTGATGCGTGAAACGATCACGCTGGCGCGCAGCTACGGTGTCCATGCGCACACGCATCTTGCTGAGACACTGGACGAAGAGCAGTTCTGTCTGGCTCACTTTGGGCGGCGCCCGGTCGAACTGATCGAGGAGCTCGGCTGGGTTGGCCCCGACGTCTGGCACGCCCATGTGGTACACCCCTCACCGAGTGAGATCACACGCCTCGGTGCTACCCACACTGGTGTGGCCCACTGCCCCTGCTCCAATATGCGTCTCGCCTCGGGGATTGCGCCGATCGGTGCTCTACGCCGTGCTGGAGCGCGTATCGGGTTGGGTGTCGATGGTTCAGCCTCCAATGATGGCGCCCACATGCTCGGTGAAGCGCGCCAGGCTATGCTGCTCCAGCGTGTTCAGGGCGATCCCAGTGCCATGACGGCCCGCGAGGCGCTTCAACTGGCCACATGGGGCGGTGCCCAGACGCTCGGACGCGACGACATTGGCCGCCTTGTCCCAGGGATGTGCGCCGATCTGATCGGCTATCGCCTCGACCAACTTGCCTTCGCTGGTGCTGCCGTTCACGATCCTCTCGCCGCCCTGGTCTTCTGTGCAGCACCTATGGTTGATCTGAGCGTGATCCATGGCCGGATCATCGTTCGTGAGGGTGAACTCATCGGACAGGATCTTGTTGGCCTGATCGCGCGCCACAACCAGATTGCCCGCGCCATTGCCCGTGGCGAGCAGCCCTAGGCTCAGGCTAGACTATCCTCGCAGATGGTGCGTAGGCCACAGCCGGCACAGCGTGCCGGCTCGGTATGGCTGCGCTCGACATCCTCCGCCTCGAGCTGATCACGCATCTCATCAACAATCGCGAGCAGTTCAGCACGTACCGCCGCCGTATAGCGGAGGCGGAAGGTCTTATCGGCATAGCGGAGTAGGCCGTAGGGTGGAGCACGGCCACTGCTCTCTTCGACGAGCAGGCAGTAGGCCGCTAGTTGCATCAGATCGGAATGGTACGGCGTACGTGCTTGCCGCGAGGGCTTCACCTCTACGGGGATCAGCGATCCGTGGCGCTCGATCAGGTAGTCGGGTCGACCAGTCAGCCCATAACGGCGTGCGTAGAGTGCCCGTTGCGTTGGTCGACCCTGACTGACATCTTCAGCAACCACACGGGCCCAGGGCAGGCCGATACGCCAGCGCAGCCAGAGGGCCAGCGCCAGCAGGACGACACCAAGGGCGAGCAAGATTGGTGGTACGTTCACGGTAACACGAGGAACAGGAGCGCAGCGGCTAGGAAGAGCATGCCCGCGTAGAGGCTAAGACGACTCAGCACGACCAGTAACCCGTGGCGGGCATGCCGACCTACCCCGGCAGCCAGGCGCGTAGGAACTGCCGACCCGGATGGCTCCAGATCGGCAGTGCGGCGCAACCACCATGCGCGCGCGCAGTAGATATACTCCCCAACCTCACTCGCACGAATTGTCTGCATGGTACCATTCACTTCTGGGGAATGCTCACGAGGCCATCACAGCGGCCACCGGCTGGCTCACTGAAACCGTTTGTTGCTCCTGCATCAACTCCCACCAAGGACTGGGATACCACGAAAGGCGTTAATCACATCGTTCACCGTGATCACCAGCATCAACCCCATCAGCGCCATAAAGCCAATTGCATGCACGAAGGCCTCTTTCTCGGGTGGTACCTTCTTACCGCCACGCAACCACTCGACCAGCGCAAAGACGATGTGGCTCCCGTCGAGGGCGGGGATGGGGAGCAGGTTGAGTAGGAAGAGGTTGAGGCTCAAGATTGCCGTGAGGTTCCAGAAGGCAACAAACCCACCAGGCTGCTGGATGACCTCACCTGTGGCGCGTGCAATGCCAATCGGGCCAATTGGTTCCCCTCCCGAGGAGGGGGCAGGGGTAAAGAGACCGAGCAGTGATGCTGGGAGACCAGCCAGAGCAGTCAGCATGCGTCCCGTCAGATCGATGCTGTAGGTGACCCCCTGCCAGAGCGACGCGACGACGCCGAAGCGTACCTGCTCAACCTGAGGTGCATAGCTAAACCCGAAGCCTACGGGAATATTCGTGCCATCGGGTGCGGTCCAGGGTCCAGGAGTCAGGGTAATGGTCAACTCCTGGCCCTCACGCAGCACGACTGCCGAGATTGAGCGCCCAGCATTCGCCTGTGCCACCTCAGCGATCACCTCGGAGCTTTCGGCTTGTTGGCCATCGAGGCTCACCAAGAGATCGCCGCTCAGCAGGCCAGCCCGTGCTGCCGGGGTATCGGCGTAGACCTGGTTCAGCAGTTGGCGGCCCGTAGGTGTTGGGACACCCACTGTTGCAAAGATCACGGCGAAGATGAGCATAGCCAGGAGGAGGTTCATGAGCGGGCCAGCAACCATCACCGCAATTTTGCGCCAGGGTGGAGCGGCAGCGAGACTCCCACCGGCGCCGTAGAGCGCATCCGCACTACCGTTGGCATTGGCGAAGCGCACAAAGCCACCCAGGGGGAGCCAGTTCAGACTGTACTTGACACCGTTACGCTCAAACAGCACCAGAGCGCGCGGTGGGAAGCCGATGCCAAACTCCTCAACTTTCACCCCCATCCAGACTGCCGTGAGAAAGTGGCCCAGCTCATGAACAACCACCAGGATCCCGAGCATGAGCAGAAATGCCGCAACAGCGATGAGCGGATTTGCCCACGCTGTCTGCTCGACCGCTTGTTGAAGCGGTGCCGAGCTTACGAGAGTTGCCAGAGGCTGCATAGCGTCTCCAATAAATGATAGTCAAGCGGTAGACCAGCGCCTACCGCCCGGGAAGTTGATACACGTTGTTAGGACGATCTGCATGCACTACCTAGCCCGCAAGAAGCGGTGCATGACACACAGATGTACGATCAGTGTAGCGAACCACTCAGCCATCGTCAAGGGCAGACTCATGCCTGGGTAGGGCTAAATGGCGTGCGTACGTGGCCCCTCCGTTGGTGTAAACGCCTTGGTGCATTCTCAGCGAGGCCCGCCTGCGCGGGCTGGCAGGCCACGTCGGTGGCCTTTGCACCTACGGTTGAGGCTTTTAGCCCATACCGTGCAAAACTTTTCGCTGCACCAAGCTTTGCATGAGCTTGACAGGTTGACTGAAAGAGTGTTATCTTTTTTAGGAAACCGCTTCCCTATTGATTGAGTTGGGGGGTGGGGAAGTATCCCACAGGACCAGTGGAACTACCCAAGCGATTCCGCCTCCCAGCGCTGCGAGTGACCTGATGCCGACGATCGATGAGATTGCCAAACTTGCTCGCGTCTCACCAACCACCGTCTCAAAGGTGCTGAACAACCGCCCCTACGTGAGTCAGGCGACACGTCGGCGTATCGAGCATGTGATCGCTGAGACGGGCTTTGTCCCCAGTCAGTGGGCCCGCCTCCTCAGCCAGCGTCGCTCCTACATCCTGGGCTTGCTCATTCCCTATACGTCCGATCAGCTCTTTGCCGATCCGCACCTGCTTGAGGTGATGCGCGGCATCGAGGCTGCTGCCAATCGCTACGAATACAACCTGCTCCTCTCCACGGCCCGGGCCCCTGTGGAGGCCGCAAGTGCCTGCACGCGCCTCCTACGTAGTGACGTGATTGATGGTGCGGTGGTAGTCGAAACGCAGGATCTGCGTGCATTTGCCGAAACCCTGGGTGATCGGCCTGCGCCCTGGGTCGTACTCGGCTACGCTCCTGCCGGTGATGTACCTGCTATCCACGCTGATGATTACGGCGGTGCCCGCGACGCTATGCACTACCTGATCAACCAAGGACATCGACGTATTGGCGTAGTCAGTAGCACGCCACGCCCTTTTGCGCTTGATGAGCGTATGCGTGGACTTCAGGATGCGCTCCAGGCGGTCGGATTGGCCTTAGACCCTCGTCTCGTGGTGCTGGGTGACTTCTCGACGGTCAGTGGTGAGCATGCCGGACATACGCTCCTCGCCCACCCGAATCCTCCCACGGCGATCTTTGCCCTCAACGATCGCATGGCTATCGGTGTGGTGCGCGCCGCAACAGCACGGGGGATGCGTGTCCCCGAACAGCTCTCGGTGATTGGCTTTGATGATATTGCCCTTGCAACCCTGCTCACACCACAACTCACGACGGTGCGCCAGCCCGGTTACCTCCTCGGTGAGACCGCTGCGGAAACGCTCTTTGCCCTGCTCGATCCACAACTTACGACACCATCTGCAATTATCCCAACCGAACTGATCATCCGCGGGAGTGTACAACCTCCAGAAAGGGGGTGATGCCTGAGCAAGATCGGGAGTGTTTATGAGCTACACGCAACACCCGGTCACCAACCGGGTCTGGAAGATCGCATGACTTCACGATGATGTTCGCACATAACGGATTGTACAAATGCCCCTCACAGTGTAGTGAAAGGAAACTTTCAACATGCAGCGAATGCAGCGATTGCTGGCCTGGATCAGCCTGATGGCGATCATGGGCCTGACGCTTGCCGCGTGTGGTGGTGCTCCGGCAGCCCAGCCCACGGCGGCTCCCGCTCCGACGGCGGCTCCCGCTCCGACGGCAGCGCCTGCCCCCACGGCAGCGCCTGCCCCCACGGCGGCTCCTGCCCCCACGGCAGCGCCCGCCGAGTCAACCATCCGCTGGCGTACACGCCCAGACAACCAGGCTGAGATCGATGTCTACCAGACTATCTCGGATCGCCTGGATGGTGAGCTTGATGGTATCGCCCTGGTCTACGAGCCCGGTGGCTCAGAGGGTGCTTCCTACCAGGATGTGCTGCGCACCGAACTGGCCGCCGGAACCGCTCCCGACGTCTTCTGGATCCCTGGTACCGATGTCGCCGACTTCGGCACTCGTGGGTTGATCCTCGACATGCGCTCGCTCGCCGATGCTACGGACGGCTACAGCGACAGCGACTTCTACCCTGGTCCGATGTTCCATCTAACCTTCAATCCCGAGAATGGGAGCAACGGTGAGGTGCTCTGGGGCCTGCCCCGCGACGTTTCGACCTTTGCCCTCTACATCAACAACGACCTGATTGAGCAGGCCGGTGCCCCCGATCCACGTGAACTGGCAGCTAAGGGCGAGTGGGATTGGGACGCCTTTGTCGAGACCGCGGTGGCGGTGACGAACCTGGGTGGTGATGTTAAGGGCTTCGGGATGAATGCCTGGTGGGCCAACCCGGGGCTCTTCATCAACTCGGCAGGTGGTGGCTTCTTCAGCGAGGATCGCACTGCCTGTGCCTTGGACAGTGATGAGTCGATCGCCGGCATGGAGTTTGCCTCAAGGCTCTACAACGAGCTGAATGTGGCCGTGCCCTACGGTGAGGATAGCGAGCCCCCCTTCCTGGCCGGTAACGTCGGTATGTTCCTGAATGGGCGCTGGGCAACCCCAGGGACACGGGCAAACGCACAGTTCGACTGGGACGTCGTTGAGGTACCCGCCGGTCCTGCGGGTGCACGCAGCTGGCTCTTCTGGGGGGCCTACGTGATCAATGCCGACACCAAGGATCCTGAGGCTGCCTGGAAGTTGGTTCAGGCCCTGACCCGTGCCGACATCCAGGGGCAGATCTCAGAACTAGGCGCGAATATCCCCTCACGCGTCTCAGATGAGGCCATTCAGGCCTTCCTCGGCTTCAGCCCACCAGCCAACAACCAGGCTTTCATCAACAACCTGGCCAACAACCCGGCTGTTGAGGGCCCGCTCTGGGCTGGTTCCTGGCCGGAGTTCGATGCCGCAATGGGTGCTCGCATGACTGCGGTGCTCACTGGTGCCCAGACCATCGATGAGTATCGAGCCAACGTCTGCAACGAGGCAAACCAGGCTTTCGATAAGTAGGGGCAGATCGGCTCGCCACTGACCGTAGGCGAACGGGGGGTGTGGAGGGCTTTGCGCTCCACACCCCCCACGTGAGAAAGTGGATGTGCAGGAATCTACCCCTCCACAATCCACTCCACAGAAACGGTGCGATCGTACCAGAGGAGTGGGTATGGCCTCCACAACGGTGCCTACATCCCCAGTTACTGGATCAGCACTGCTGCTGATCCGCTTCATCACAGGCTGGCACGCGATGCTGGCACTCGGTCTGGGACTCCTGGCATGGCTCATCACCCAGGGGGAGTTGCTCCAACAGGATGTCCTACGGCCAGTTGCCGTCGGACTGGCGCTCATCGGTGCTGTCGCAAGTCTGATCGCTGCCCCCCTGGTGTTGCGCCGCGATCGCCGTGGTCGTCTGCTCAGCATGGGGCTCAACTACATCCTGGCGGTAGGTTGCCTGCTCATGCTGCTGGGAGCGCTTGGTCTCTATACTGGGCTCGATCTGATTGCGGAGCGGTTCTACTCCTGGGCCTGGCTTCTCGTAGGACTCCTGGTCGGCTTTCTGATCGCCGCCCTTGGCGATCGTTATACCCATGTCCCTACGACCCAGGCGCTCTTTCAGCGTATGGGCAACCTGATCATGGCGGCAACGATCCTATTCCTGCTCCTCCTGATGGGTTTGCCCCAGGGTCTGCTGGCACTACTGAGTGGCCTGCGTACACCATGGACCCTTGGCCTGCTCGGGGGAACCGTGATCTTTGGCCTGGCCTTCTGGCTTTTCTGGCGTCCTACGGGGGCCAGGATGTTTGCTGCTGGTGAGCGTGATGCGGAGGTGATTAGTGGCTACCTCTTCATTGCCCCCAACCTGATCGGTTTTCTCCTCTTCTTCGCTGGTCCGCTGCTCTTCTCACTCTGGCTCAGCTTCACCGACTCCGACTCGTTCAAGGCAAGTTTTATTGGCCTGCGGAACTATGTCGATATCTTCAGCCTGCAGCTTGTCAGCGTACAATCCCCCGCACAGAATGCCAATGAACTGCTCAGCCGTGGGTATCTCGAACTGACTCGCTTTGGGACACTGGTCATTGGTGCACGGGACCGTATCTTCTGGATTGCCCTCTGGAACACGAGCGTCTTCTGCTTCTGGGTCACCCTCCTCAGCGCCCTCCCCGCCCTGCTCGTGGCAAATATCCTCAATAGCAAGATACCGGGCATGCAGATCTTTCGTGCCCTCTACTTTATCCCCAGTATTGCGGGCGTTGTGGGTGTGGCCGTCATCTGGAAGTGGCTCTACAACTCGAACATCGGCTTTCTGAATTACGGGATCAACCAGATCATAGGGCTGCTCAACTGGCTTCCTGGTGTGGAGTTGGTCCCGGTAGCTATCCCGTGGCTCGCAAGCCAGCAGACTGCCCTTGCCTCACTGATCCTCATGGCAGCCTGGCAACTCTTAGGCTTCAATACCATTCTCTTCCTAGCCGGGTTGCAGAGTATCCCTGGTGAAGTCTACGAAGCAGCGACAATCGACGGCGCTTCAGTCTGGCAGCGTTTTCGCTACATGACTCTACCGCTCCTCGCACCTACAAGCTTCTTTGTGGTCACTACGACGCTCATCACAACCCTTCAGGTCTTCAGCGAACCCTTCGTGATGACCCCAACCCCAGGTGGTGGGCCGAACAACGCCACTATGACGGCGGTACTCTACCTCTACCAGCAGGGTTTCAACCGCTTTAACCAGGGCTATGCCGCTGCAGTTGCTTGGGTGCTCTTCCTCTTCATCTTTGCGGTGACCCTGATCCAATTCCGGCTCCAGCGCCGCTATGGCGAGATGTGAGGTGAGCCTTTATGAAGCGTCGATCATCCTACCATGTCCAGCAGTTGCTGACCTACATCGGTGCCTATGGCGTGCTGACTATCTTTGGTCTGCTGATCATCTTCCCATTCATGTTCATGTTCTTCACCTCGCTCAAACTGCCTGGTGATATCTTCCGCTCGCCACCACGCCTGCTCCCCTTCGCCCCTGAAAGCGTCCAGGTGGCTGATCAGAGCGTCCCTCTCTATCAGGTTGAACTAGATGGACGGATAGAGACGATGGCCCTGATCGATCGAGGATCGCCCGTGGTACTCCTGGCGAGCGTTGATGATCCCACGCGTACCTTTGAGCGCGTACCACGCGATGCCCGACCGGTTGGTGGCTTCACCAAGCAGGAGAGCATCGTGGTTGATGGTATCGAGCGGCGGCTCTGGGAGATTGAAGAGGCTGGTCAGACGCTACGCGTCTTTGAACTGAGCCGGGGCAACACGGGCCTGTTCGCCGATCCTGAGAATCTGGAGCGAACGGTCGAGCGTAGTTTGAACGATGTGCAGCCGATTGAACGGGTGAGCTTTGACACCGCCAACTACCAGCGTGTTCTTGAGCTACAAAACCTCGATCGTAGCCTGACGAACACCATGCTGGTAACCATCCTGGTGGTGCTGGGTCAGGTGACGACCTCAATCCTCGGTGGGTACGCTTTTGCACGGCTGCGCTTCCCCGGACGTGATGCCCTCTTCTTGGTCTATCTGGGCACGATCATGATCCCCTTTGTCGTTCTGATCATTCCCATGTACCAACTCATGGTGCTCATCGGCTGGGTTGACCGTATTGCATCGCTCATCTTGCCCTGGATCTTCACGGCCTACGGTACCTTTTTGATGCGCCAGTTCTTCATTGGCATTCCCAAGGATCTCGAAGAGGCCGCGCTCATCGATGGGGCATCACGTCTGCGGGTCCTCTGGCAGGTTTTTGTTCCTCTGGCTGGCCCAGCGATCGCAACGCAGGCGACATTCACCTTTCTCTACGCCTGGAATAGCTTTGTTTGGCCACTGATTGTGATCAACACTGGTAACTTTAGCAACCAGGTGCTCACCCTCTCTTTGATGGTGCTCCAGGGACGTGCTGCCGATAGCCCGGCCCTGGTGATGGCTGGTACGTCGATCGCCGTTGCTGTGCCGCTGCTGATCTTTGTACTTGCCCAACGCTACTTTGTTGAGGGGATTGCGACCACAGGGATAAAGTAGGATCCACGACGATTGCCGTGGGACTGCGCAGGCGCACGGCCTGAGCGGGGGTTGGGGTATGGATGCATCCAGAATGACCTTTGCTGCGGCAATGGAACAGCTCGAAGCCATTGCTGATGCGGAGAGCGATCCGACGATCAACCCGATCTGTCGAGGCTTCGCTCACACCTATGGGCAGCGTACCGCGCGCTGTGTCATACTGCTACACGGCTACACCAACTGTCCCCAGCAGTTTCGCCGTTTTGCTGATCAACTCCACCAACTCGGGCACAACGTCTATGTCCCCCGCATCCCCCGCCACGGCTTGGCCGACCGCATGACCGACGCGCTGAGCTACCTGAACCGTACGGAGCTCCTGAGGGCGCTGGATCAGGCGATTAGCCTAGCTACTGGTCTGGGTGAGCGGGTGGATCTGGTCGGACTATCAACCGGGGCTAATCTCGTCATCCATGCAGCACAACACCGCTCAGACATCCACCAGGCGGTGATCATTGCACCTGTGCTGGGCACACCCACCATCCCATTCTGGGCAACAACGGTCTTGGCACGCCTGGCAACGGTTGCACCCAATCAGTTCCGCTGGTGGGATCCCCAGATACGTGATCAAGGCCTGCGCGTACGCCACGCCTACCCCCGTATTGCCACACGCTCGTTGGGGATGCTGGTAGGGATGGGCCTGCAGACGCTTGCTCGGGCCCGGTTCGCACCGCCACGTGCGCGTGATATTCTGGTGGTCTACAATGCCGCTGATGAAGCGGTGACCAGAGCGCCAATTGAGAAGTTAGTTGCCCGCTGGCGTCATCATGGTGCCCATGTACGGACACACTGCTTCGCCGTTGAATTGGGGCTGATCCATGATCTCATCGATCCCGATCAGGAGCAGCAACAGGTTGATTATGTGTATCCGGTACTGCTCGATCTGATCTGCTGAATGGTGTTGCTGGTAGTGTTGAACGCTCAAAGACATCCGCTGTCGAGAAGCAGATCTCCACTCGCGATAGAACCAAGATCAACGTGGGTGTGGTGATGTGTATGAGAGCGTCCTACAGCTTATCCCAGATCATGACACCGATAATGAGCCCCATAGCCATCAGTTGCACGATGGCACTGGTACGATCGATGCTACGGAGGCGTTGCAGTGTACCCGGTGAAGCATCATTGACCTGGTTATTCACCCAGATGATCTGTGCCAGTGTCAGCAAGATGAAGAAGTATGCGGACACATAGATGTAGTCCATCAGCACGAGTGTCGATACTTGCGGTATGGCGTCCATTGACGCCTGGTGGAGAAAGACCGTTGTGAGCAGGGCGGTTGCTGGCATCGCTGTGCGTATATCCCGCATCGTCGGTAGGAGAAGGAGCGCCAGCCAGTTGGTCAGCAGCACGATCATGAGCGGTAGGAGGAGTTTCCAGATGAATAGGTTACTCACGCGGCGGAGGTCAAGCGAGAACTTTATCGTTGAGTAGACCGAGCTCTGCCCGGTCTCGCCAAAGTTGGTACGGTAGTCGTGCTTCATTTCCGCAACTTGGAGCCCAAGGATGTTCCAACCGGGGATGAAGAGGCTTGATCCGTGGCCAGAGTCCTCAGTGTCAGCGACATAGACGATCTTATCGATGGTACTTTGACTGTTTTCGATGTAGATCGAGAGCCGTTGGTGGTCGAGCGGATAGTCACTCAGATCAAATGGTTGGAAGAAGCGACCCTGGAAGCGCGTGATCTGGTAGTAGCTACCATCTTCCAGAACGATCGGCTCCTCTTCGATCCTCGTCTGGATCATACTCCACTCTTCGACCATATTCGCGAACTCCATCGATGCCATTGGGTCGATATCACCCTTCCAGCGCATCCAGAGGTAGCCACTGAGGTAGAAGGTATTAGAACTTATATTCAAATCATACGCGTTGACGAGGTAGACACCCACCGTCACCCGCTCCGCGCTGACCGGAGCCTCTGGAGCTGGTTGAAAGTCGCCTAAACGTAACGACCGTTCAATGGTGGCCATCTCGTTCTGATCAGGGTGTGTCATGCGTTGGCTACAGCCACTGATGAGCAGCAGCAGCAGACCGGTGATGATCATAAGCGAGAACTGCGTAGCTGGTCGTACCACTGAAGTGTGGGTTGGTATCCCGTTTCGGTACATTACAGGGCTTTCTCGATAGGCTGAGGTGGGGTCACATCGGCCCGGCAATTGTAACATAGAGCTACATGGGACAAATCAATCTTCGTTGCAGGGCTACAGCTCCAGGACGCCGCGTCCTGCGTTGACGCTCCCCGTGCGCTGTGCTATACTACCGCTCGTTCGAGGGCTCTTTCAGCGAAGTGAGGCACGGCACCCATGGCGCACAGACTGACGGTAGAAGGTTGCACCCACGTAACCCGTCGTCGTTTCCGTCGACAGCCGGCCATGCGCCCCGGCTAGCTTCGCTTGTCCACCGTAAGGTTGCAGGCCAGCTTTGCCGGAAGGCAGGCTGGCTCTTTTCTTGTTGAGAGACGGAACGGACGGCTAGTACCATCAGTGTTGCCGAAATTGCAACATCCCGAAGGAGTAGTATGAGCAGGGGCGATGTCAAAAAAGTGGTGTTGGCCTACTCGGGTGGTCTGGATACCTCGGTGATTGTGCCGTGGTTGCGTGAAAACTATGGCTGTGAGGTCATCTGTTTTTGCGCCGACCTTGGTCAGGCGGAGGAGTTGGAGGGTCTCGAGGCGAAAGCGCTGGCGAGTGGGGCGAGCAAGCTGATCGTGCGTGATCTGCGAGAGGAGTTTGTTCGTGACTACATCCTGCCAACCATGCAGGCTGGCGCGATCTATGAGCGCAAATATCTGCTCGGCACCTCATTTGCCCGTCCAATTATTGCGAAGCACCAGGTAGAGGTGGCCCAAGCCGAGGGTGCTGATGCGGTGGCCCATGGGGCAACTGGCAAGGGGAACGACCAGGTGCGCTTTGAGTTGACCTACTTTGCGCTCAACCCGCGCCTGAAGATCATCGCTCCCTGGCGCGAATGGAAGATCCGCAGCCGTCAGGATGCGATCGATTACGCCGCTGAGTACCATGTTCCCGTCACCGCTACCGCTGAGAAGATCTACAGCCGTGATCGTAACCTCTGGCACCTGAGCCACGAGGGTGGAGTGCTTGAGGATCCCTGGAACGAACCGGAAGAGGAGATGTTTGAGCTGAGCAGCAGCCCTCAGGCTGCCCCGGATGACCCGGAAGAACTGCTGCTCGCCTTCGAACAGGGCGTGCCAGTCGCGGTCAATGGCCAGCGGCTCACCCTTCTCGAGTTGGTCGAACTGCTCAATCGTATTGGCGGCACCCATGCAATCGGGCGCATCGATCTAGTTGAGAACCGCCTCGTGGGCATGAAGAGCCACGGTGTCTACGAGACCCCCGGTGGCACCATCCTCTACACGGCCCATCGGGAGTTGGAGAGTATCGTGCTCGATAAGGAGACCTTGCGCGCAAAAGATCGGATTGCGATCGATTACGCCGACCTGGTCTACAACGGGCGCTGGTTCACCCCGGTGCGTGAGGCCTACGATGCCTTTGTCCGCACGACGCAGCGCAACATGACGGGTGAGGTGCGGCTGAAGCTCTACAAGGGCAATGCGATTATTGTTGGCCGCCGCTCGCCCCACTCGCTCTACAACGAGGATCTGGCTACCTTCGGCCCGGACATGGTCTACAACCAGAAGGATGCTGAGGCCTTCATCAAGCTCTACGGCCTAAGTATTAAGGTGCAGGCGTTGACAAAGTAGGAGTTTGTGGAGGGTGAAGCCCTCCGCACTGCTCATCACACACTTATGACACATCTTCATTTGATTCGCCACGGTGAGGCCTGGAGTAATGTCCAGCCCATCTTAGCCGGTATGCGCGGTGATAAGGGATTGACGCCTCGTGGGGTAATGCAGGCCGAGCGCTTACGTGATCGGTTAGCCCACGGCGAACTACGCGCTGATGTTTTGATCGCCAGTACGCTGCCACGGGCACGCCAGACGGCCGAGCTGATCCAGCCAGCCATCGGTCTGCCGATCATCTTTGATGATGAAGTGCAGGAGCTACGAGTTGGTGAGGCTGATGGTATGACTAACCTTGAGGCCTGGGAGATCTTTGGCCAACCTGACTTTGATGCCTCGCCACTGCGCCCACTTGCCCCTGGTGGCGAGAGTTGGGGTGACTTTGCGCTGCGTGTGGCCCGTGCCCTCACGCGGATCACGACCGAGCATGCTGGCAAGACGATCGTGGTCGTCTGTCACGGTGGCGTGATCGACTGTTCGTTCATTCACTTCTTCCAGATGCCGTCACTGAATGTGCCGCCTACAGACTTTCATACGCGGAATACCAGTTTGACCCACTGGGAGCAGATCAGCCGTCGTGGACGACCCTTCTGGCGCCTGAATAGCTACAACGATGCAGCTCACCTCCACGACATCGGTTTCATTGAGTCGGTGCGCTGGGAGGATACCGATTTGATGAGTGATGGTCACCCCTCCGTACCGGTGCCCACTGAAGAGTAGTAGTGCGATGAGCAGAAAGATTACGCTCCGATGAGTATCACGATACTCGCTGAGGGTAGCGCCACCTCGCCGTCTGGTTGGCGTGCGGCGACCTGGGCATGTGGAATTAAGTATCATAACCGCGATGATCTCGCGCTGCTGGTGAGTGAACAGCCCTGCAGCGCCGCCGCGATCTTCACCACAAACCGTGTGAAGGCGGCACCCGTACGCTACGATCAGGCCTTGATGGCCCGTAATGCTTCGGCTCTGCGTGCGTTGGTGGTGAATGCGGGCAATGCAAATGCCTGCACCGGCTCCGCTGGTGATGAGTCCGCCCTGGTTATGGTACGTAGTGCTGAGGCTGCCCTGAATCTACCGGAAGACAGCGTCTTTGTGATGTCTACCGGAACGATAGGCGTGCCAATGCCGATTGAGCGGGTCGTGAGTGGTATTCGTCGCGCGGCGCTCAACCTGGATGCCGCCCATGGTCATGCTGCGGCCCGCGCGATTATGACCACCGATACGCACCCAAAACAGGTCGCCCTGCGTGTTGCTCTGCCCTCCGGTGTGACGGTAACGCTGGGTGGGATGGCGAAGGGGGCCGGGATGATCCACCCCAACATGGCGACGATGCTCAGTCTGGTGACGAGTGATGCAGCAATCACACCGCAAGCCCTGGACGAAGCCCTGCGCCATGCAGCCGAACTGAGCTTTAACAGTATCAGTATCGATGGTGATACGAGTACCAACGATACCCTGCTCGTCATGGCAAATGGCAGTGCCGGTAACCGTCCCATTGAGCAACTTGAGAGCCCAGACGGTGCCGCGTTGCTGGAAGGCTTGATCGCGATCTGTCAACATCTGGCCCACGCGGTGGTACGTGACGGCGAGGGGGCCACCCGTTTCATCACGATCCGTGTGCGCGGTGCACGTAGCAACGCAGATGCCAAGCTGGCCGCAATGACGATCGCAAAGTCGCCTCTGGTCAAGACGGCCCTCTATGGTGCCGATCCAAACTGGGGCCGCGTACTCTGTGCGATCGGTTACAGTAGTGCCGAGATCGATCCTGAGCGAGTTGTCCTCGACTTCGGTGGCCTGCGTGTGCTTGAAGGGGGCTTGCCTCTGCCCTTCGATGAGGCCGCCGCAAGTGATCGACTCAATGTTCCAGAGGTGCTGATCGAGGCTGAGCTTGGTCTTGGGAATGGTACAGCAACCGTCTGGACCTGTGATCTGACCGAGGAGTATATTCGCGTCAACGCGACCTACCGTACCTGATGCAGTGGTAGGGAGGTGTGGCGGGCGTTGTCCTCCACAAAAGAACCCAACCCAGCTACCGCCAGAGGGCGACCCTAGCGCAGCCAAACGGCGGGAGGTGTGGCGGGCGTTGTCCTCCACAAAAGAACCCAACCCAGCTACCGCCAGAGGGCGACCC
>CAIWUD010000028.1 GCA_903915775.1 uncultured Chloroflexota bacterium
CGAGTTTCTGCCAACTGATGGCTGGGGTTCTAGCGCGATGCTCGGCGCGCTCATGGAGGGCGCGGCTGGCATCGAGGATCAGGGGATTGCCCTGAGCCATACCACCCTCAGCCCGCGCTGGCTGGCTGCCCCACGCCACAGCCTCAACAGCGCGTACGCTGTCGCCCGCTACGCCACCTCCGACGGCTACGCAGCCTACCGCTGGCAGCACGAGCCGGCGAGTTCGCCCGGGGCTGAGGGACGGTTGAAGCTTGAAGCGACCGGTAGCGGCGAAACCCTGCGCGTACGGATGTTCCTGCCACCTGGAGCACAGACGGTCGTTGAGGTGCAGCTCAACGGTCAGCCGGTAGCGTATGAACTGGAGACGCTGGGGGCTAGCCGCTACGCGGTCGTGTCAGCTGCTGGGCCAATTGTTCAGGTACAGGTACGCTACCGATAAACGCTGGGTGTCAAGTCCCTCAACCACGCTGCCCCCCCCAGGGGGGGGCAGCGTGGCGCAGCCTAGCCTCCTACCCCACACTGGGAAGACCAGCAAGGGCCATGGCGACCTCTTCACTCGAATACTCAAAATCCTTCAGCTTACCAGCCATGTAGTCAGTGTAAGCCTGCATGTCGAGGTAGCCGTGGCCACAGAGGTTGAAGAGGATCGTTCGGCTGACCCCCTCCTCCTTGCAGCGCAGCGCCTCATTGATTGCCCCTGCTACGGCGTGGTTCGCCTCGGGCGCAGGCAGGATACCCTCAGCGCGGGCAAAGGTGAGGCCAGCGGCAAAGGTCTCGAGCTGCTGCACATTCGTCGCCTCAATCTGCCCCAACTCAACCAGGTGGCTGACCATGGGGGCCATGCCGTGGTAGCGCAGACCACCGGCATGGAAGCCGGAGGGGACGAAGGTGTGGCCGAGGGTGTGCATCTTGACCAGGGGGGTCATTCCCGCCGTATCACCGAAGTCGTAGGTGTACTTACCCTTGGTCAAGCTGGGGCAGGCCGCCGGTTCAACAGCGACTACCCGTACATCACGCTCGCCACGGAGCTTTGCGCCGATGAAGGGGAAGGTGAGCCCAGCAAAGTTGCTCCCACCGCCGGTACAGCCGACTAGAATATCGGGGTAGTCTCCGGCCATCTCCAGTTGGGCCAGCGCCTCCTGACCAACCACCGTCTGGTGCAGGAGCACGTGGTTGAGTACGCTCCCCAAGGCGTATTTAGTATCTTCGCGCTGCACGGCCACTTCAACCGCTTCGCTGATGGCGATGCCGAGACTCCCCGTGCTATCGGGATTTGCGGCCAGGATCGCACGACCAGAGGCGGTCTCTGTGCTGGGGCTAGCGACCACCCGTGCGCCGTAGGTCTCCATCAGGGCGCGGCGGTAGGGCTTCTGGTTGTAGCTCACCTTCACCATATAGACGAGGATCTCAAGGCCGAAGAGGGCGCCAGCGAACGCGAGCGACGAACCCCACTGGCCAGCACCAGTCTCAGTGACAATACGCTTCACACCCTCCTGCTTATTGTAGTAAGCCTGAGGCACTGCGGTATTCGGCTTATGGCTACCAGCGGGGCTAACACCCTCATACTTGTAGTAGATCTTCGCCGGGGTATCGAGGGCCCGTTCGAGGCGACGCGCCCGGTAGAGCGGTGTGGGGCGCCACTGCTGGTAGATAGAGCGCACCTCATCAGGAATCTCGATTGCCCGCTCCGTACTCACCTCCTGCATGATGAGGGCCATGGGGAAGAGGGGGGCGAGATCGGCAGGACCAACCGGCTGATGGGTAGCAGGATGGAGCACGGCAGGTGGTGGAGTGGGCAGATCGGCGGCGATGTTGTACCAACTGGTAGGCATGCGGTCTTCACTGAGCAGGTACTTGATAGGCTCCATTGGTTCCTCCCTAAGGCTACAATGCTGGTAACGGGAAACAAAAAAGCCCCTCGCCCCCCACATGGGGGTACGAGAGGCGACAGTGTCGCGGTGCCACTCTCATTCGCGGCCAGGCTGGCCACGCACTCAACGGGTACTGGCTGTACGACTCGTGCGTACGTGCTCCATACCCCGCGCCCTGGTAACGGTGGCGTCTCCGGCGGCGACTAATGAGGGAAAGGGGTAGCTTTCCCCGTTCGGTCCGCGGCTCGTGGGTCCATTCAGTGCCACCGTGCGCTCCGGCCTCGCACCAGCCGCCGGATCGCTGGGCCGCCGTATGACACTTACTCTTCCCAGTCTTAGCCGTTGGTTATTCTTTTGATAGGTAGACGGTAACTATGCAAAACCACACCACTGCTCGCGGTGAGCGAGAGTCACCTCTACTCTGGCGAGTATAGCAGTCTGGTGGGAGTGTGTCAATGGTATGGCGTTGGGTATACGCAATCGGGGTAAGCCAACAGCAGGGCAACCACGGGGGGCCCGTACGGGGGGGCGTCACGAGGGCGAGACGCCCTCGCTCCGGGAGAAGGGTGAACAGTTACGGTGTTGGGTATACGCAATCGGGGCAAGCCAACGGCAGGGCAACCACGGGGGGGTTGCCCGTACGGGGAGGGGCACCAGGAGGGCGAGACGCCCTTGCTCGGGGGAGGTGTGAACAGTTACCCTCGCACCATGCTACAATAGGGGTGATGAGTGATCAGCGCCTACCAGCTGTGCACAGCGCCAGCCAACTCGACTTCATTAGCCACAGCCCCGCCCAGACGGAACGGGTTGGGCAGCGCCTGGGCGAGCAACTCCGCCCGGGCGATCTGATTCTCCTCATGGGCACCTTTGGGGTGGGGAAGACCCACCTAGTCAAGGGAATAGCTCGCGGGCTCGGTGTAACGGACTTGGTAACGAGTCCGAGCTTTGTGCTGGTGAACGAGTATCGTGCTGGGGCCGAGCATGGTGCGATGCCGATCTACCATGTCGATCTCTACCGTCTCGCTGGCGCAGCCGATCTGGCCACCTTAGGCCTGGAGGAGCTCTGGGAGGGGAGGGGGGTCTGTCTAATCGAGTGGCCCGGGCGGGCTGAGGCAATGCTCCCCCATGACCGTCTTGTGATCCAGATCGAGCATCTGAGCGAGACGAAGCGGCACGTACGTTTTGTGCCACATGGAGCGCGCTACCTATCCCTGATCAGTAGCTTGCGAGGGGGCAGTTGATGTTACTAGCGATTGATACCACGACGGCGCTCACAGGGCTAGCGCTCGCTGATGCGCGGGGACCGCTAGCCGAGTGTGTCTGGGAATCGGGGCGCAACCATACTGCCCAGTTGCTACCCCAACTCGATCTGCTCCTGCGCCACACGGGGGTTGATCATCGGGCCCTACGTGCCGTTGCGATCGCCCTAGGCCCAGGAAGTTGGAGCGGGCTGCGGGTTGGGATGAGTATTGCCAAGGGGCTTGTCCTCGCCGACAACCTCGCGCTGCTGGGGGTGAATAGTCTGGAGGCACTGGCCTACCAGCATGGACGCCCCGGCATCCCTCTCTACCCACTGATCAGGCTGGGGCGTGATCGTTTTGCCACGGCCCCGTTCCTACCAGGTGTAGCCGATCTGGGGCGCCAGGGCCCTGATCGTAACACCACCCCCGACGAACTCTGCGCCATGCTAAAGCAACCGGCGATGCTCTGTGGTGATGTCGATGAGCGGCTCCTGGCACACCTAGAGCGTAGTGGTGTGACCGGCATTGACGTGCCCTCGCCAGCAGCTGCACTGCGCCGGCCGGCTTTCCTCGCCGAGTTGGCCTGGCGCCGCTTTGCCGCTGGTGAGCGTGATGATCCGGTAACCATTGAACCTACCTACCTGGGCGAGGCGGTGAAGCAGGCGGCTCCAGACACGCTGTCTACGCCGAGAGCATAGCCTATGTCAGCACTCAGTCGCTTCGAGCAGTTTATGGAGCAGATGGTGGAGGGCTCGGTGGCACGGCTCTTTCGGAGTCCGGTGCAGCCGGTGGAGATCGCTCGGCGCCTTGAGCGGGCGATGGAGAGCCAGCAGGTGATCAGCGTCAACCGGATTATTGTGCCCAGTTTCTACCGTGCCTTTCTCAACCCACAGGACTTTACCGCCTTTCAGACAGTACGTCTGCAGCTCGAGCAAGAGATGGCGAACTATCTGAGCGAACTTGCCCAGGAGCGCGGCTTTCGTATGTTGGGCTATCCGAAGGTCATGCTCGCTGACGATCCCGCGGTCAGCCGACGCAGCATCCAGGTCGTGGCTGAGATGAGCAGTGAGGAGAGCGGCGATACGCAGCAGATGACCGCGACAGTGACCACACCGGGCCCGCGCACGAGCCGTGCCCGTCAGGCTACGCTGCTTCTCCAGACGCCCAGTGGAGCGCAGCAGATTGAACTCCAGCAGACGCTGATCACCATCGGGCGTGGTCTGGGGAACGATATCATTCTGGAGGATAGTCGGGTCTCGCGCCACCATGCCCAGTTACGCTACCGCCAGCGCCGCTTCTGGATCACCGATCTCGGAAGTACCAATGGTACCTTCGTGAATGGTGAGCCGATCAACGAGAAAGCCCTGCACGATGGCGATCTGGTCTCCCTGGGTGGCCTAGAGCTCACCTTTCGTGATGGCTAGAAGAGACGTGCAGCTACACGTATGTTTGATATCGCGAACCTCTCGATCAGCGTCATCATGCTCCTGCTCCGCGTGGCAGTGGTCTTTCTGCTCTACTTCTTTCTCTGGCAGGTGCTGCGGGTGATCACGCACGATCTGCGCAATGCGGCAAGTCGTACCCCCGCATCACGAACCCCCTACGGGCAGCTTGTGGTGACAAGCGCTGGTCAGACGGGGATTCCGGTGGGCAAAGTCTTTCCGCTCAGTCCGGTGACGGTGATTGGGCGCACAACCGAGGCTGAGATCGCGATGAACGACTCGTTCCTCTCGAACGAGCATGCCCGTCTGGAGCTACGCAACGGGGTCTGGTTGCTGGAAGATCTCAACAGTACGAACGGCACATTTCTCAACGGCTTCGAGGTACGCAGCTCAACCGAGCTCCACGCGGGCGACGTGGTGCGGGTCGGCCGCGTGGAGTTGCAACTGGTGCTGAGTTAGGGAGGCTTCAGTTTCGGGGTGCTACCGAGGCTCGGTGAGAGGCCTTGGTGGAGGGCCAAGCCCTCCACCCCTCTCCCATGGCGTCCCTCAGATCTGGAGGCCGTAGACCATTGCGGCAGCTTCAGCGCTGACAAAGCCATTCGCCACATCGATACGCACCAGTTCAGGATCACGCTCGGTAGGTGTGCCGTAGCCGCCGCCACCAGGTACCTGCAGCACGCAGGTATCACCGGGACGGAAGGTGATCGGAATAAAGCGCTCGATGCGCTGACCGTTCAGGAAGACTGCGCCTGCCGCCCCCGCCCCCCCGCCGAAGAGGCCAGGTGCAGGGTTACGCAAGAGATCAGGGCGGATCGTGAGCGTGATCGGCTGCTCGGCAACACATTTCAGCACATACTCGACGCCAAGGCCACCGCGGCGGCGTCCGGGGCCGCCAGAGTCGGGAATCAGCCGCTTGCTCAACATCAGAACAGGCGAACGTAGCTCGGTAATCTCAGCGGGGGTGACGGTGCTATTGTGGGGATAGGCCACCGGTGGATGGCCATCGGCATCCGCCATGGCACCCATGCCACCGTGAGGGAGCACGTGCACATTGAAGCGCCCATAGCGCGAGTCGGTGCCATTGAAGTGGAAGGGAAAGATACCCCCAGCAGCGGCGATCGTCTCTTTGGGTAGCAGGGGGGCCAGGGCACCAAAGACGAGCGGCGGGATATGCTTCATCACCTTCGCACGAGCCTTCACCGGGGCAGGGAAGGTACAGTTCACAATACTTCCTTCGGGAGCAACCACCGTGATCGGACGTACCAGACCATCGTTGTTCGGTACATGAGGAACAAGCATACACTTGATCGGGTAGACCGCAGTAGCATAGGTCATGTTGAAGGCGGCATTGATCGCCGCGTCACCCTGCTGCAGTGAGCTTCCGGCGAAATCAAAGTGCAGCTCTGAACCAGCGATCGTAATCGCCACCTTGAGTGTAAAGGGTTTGAGGTAGCCATCGCCGGTCACCTCGTGGGTATAGACACCATCGGGTAGTTCGCTAATCGCCCGCCTGAGGGCAAACTCAGAGCGATCCTGGATTTCGCGGGAGAGCTCGACCAGATCATGAAGGTCGTAGTCATCCATGAACTCGTGGAGCTGCTTGATCGCCATACGGTGGGTGCCCACGATGGCGCGTAGGTCGCCGAGCACATTCTCGGGAACGCGACAGTTTGCCTCAATGATCTCAATCAGTTCATGGTTGGGCTCACCAGCTTTGTAGAACTTGGCTGGGAGAATCCGGGTACCCTCCATGAAGACATCGTAGGCTTCGAGGTCACCCAGGTGTCCACCGACGTCGGAGACGTGGGCAACGGTACCGAGGAAGGCAACAACCTTCCCGTTGCGGAACATGGGGGTGATGAGGTTGTAGTCGGGCAGGTGGGTCGAGCCGATCCAGGGGTCATTCGTCACAAGCACATCACCGTCGCGCAGCGTTTCGACGGGGAAGCGCCTCAGCATGTGCTGCGTGGTGATCGGCAGCATGGTGCAGAACTGGGGTGGGCTGAACTGTGCCTGGGCGATAGCCGAGCCCGTCTGATCCATAATGATGCAGCCAAAGTCGTGGCTCTCGCCCACGATGGTAGAGAAGGAGGCACGGATGGTGGCGTTATCCATCTCATCGGCGATCGTCACCAGACGTTGCCACTGAATCTCCAGGGTAATCGGATCCAGATTGCTACTCATGGGGAATCTTGCTCCTGCATGTACTGCTTCAGTACGCTAGCACCTCTTGCCCCCACCCCACCCCTCCCCCATTGGGGGAGGGAGCCGGAATCTTCCCCCCAGCGGGGGGAGGTTGGGAGGGGAGCAGCTGTACCAACGTTATGAAGCAATTCACCTACACACTAGGGTGTGTTTCAAACCAGGCCAATACCTGTATGGGGTAGGACATGCGCTACAACGATAAGCCGGCTATGTCTCCGGGAGCGGGGGAACAGGTAGCTCATGGAAGGTCGGGAAGGTCGAGGCCATAATCACGACGGGCGCCATCCGCAGAGATATAGCCCATCGTGAGATCGTGGAGTACGCGCTCGCGATCGCGTTCATGGGGTGGACCAAAGCCGGAGCCACCGGGCATGCGCAGCTCCAGTTCAGCGCCTGGCTCCAGGGTGAGTGGAGGAAAGCGAGAGATACGTTCACCAGCGAGGTAGACCTCTCCTGTTTTACCGGGATGGCCACCATTGAGCGCGGGTGGTTCGCAGACGATCTTATCGGGGATGATGCTCAGGTGCATCGGATGTTGCCCAATATTGCGCAGTGCGATCACTTGGCTCAGGCCACCGCGGCGGCGGCCTGCCCCCGCCGAGTCGGGGAGGAGCTCTTTCCGCGTGAAGAGGATGGGCGCGCGCACCTCCATAATTTCACACGGTGTCACGCTGCTATTGTGCGGAAAGGCGATAGGAGCGAGACCATCAAGTTCACGAACGGCGCCACGTCCGCCGTGGGGCAGCATATCAACCAGGAAGCGGCCGTAGCCCTCTTCAGTGCCTGAGATGGTAAAGGGCCAGATCGAGCCACTCCCGGCCTGGGCATGCTCACCAAACAGAGGCCAGAGGGCACCGAAGAGCAACTGGTTCATGTTGTTCGTGGTCTTGGCCCGGGCCTTCACTGGGTGTGGGAAGGTCGTATTGAGGATGCACCCTGCCGGTGCCGAGACATGGATCGGGCGAAAGAGCCCCTCATTGTTAGGAATATGGGGCACGAGCGCACACTTGAAGGGGTAGATCGTCGAGGCGTAGGTCGTGTTGTAGACACAGTTGATCGACGCTTTACGGGTCTGGGGAGAGCTACCCGTATAGTCGACGTAGACCTCGCTACCGCGGATCTCGATCCTGGCCTGCAGGTGAACGATATCGATATAGCCATCAATATCGAGGCCAAACTCATAGACACCATCGGGGAGAGCAGCGATCTTCTGGCGCATGAGCTGTTCGGATCGGCCATGGATCTCGGCGGCGAGGGTACGTAGATCGGGGAGCCCATAGTCGTCGAG
>CAIWUD010000029.1 GCA_903915775.1 uncultured Chloroflexota bacterium
GGCACTGCTCCCGGAGCGAGGGCGTCTCGCCCTCGTGGCACTGCTCCCGGAGGGAGGGCGTCTCACCCTCGTGGCACTGCTCCCGGAGCGAGGGCGTCTCGCCCTCGTGGCACTGCTCCCGGAGCGAGGGCGTCTCGCCCTCGTGGCGCCCTCCGTATGGGCAACCCCCCGTGGTTGCCCTACCGTTGGCTTACCCCAACTATGAACAGTTACGGACTGGGGCGTTGCGCGGTGAGCCAGGCCAGCCAGGCATCCATGCCTGCCCCGCTCTTGGCTGAAGTGGCAAAGATGGGGATCCCCGGACGGACGGTATGGATATTCGCCGCTGCATGATCAGCATCGAACTCGCACGCTGCAGCCAGATCGATCTTCGTGATGATCGCCACGTCGGCTGAGTTGAAGAGTACCGGATACTTGAGCGGTTTATCCTCGCCCTCCGTGGCTGAGAGTAGCACCACACGGATCCGTTCGCCGAGATCGTAGCTCGCCGGACAGACCAGGTTACCTACATTCTCAATGAAAAAGTAGTCGACCTGCTGCAGATCCCAGCCCGCTGCGGCAATATGCTCGCCGATCCAAGCCGCCTCGAGATGACAGTAACCGTGAGTCTCAATCTGCCGCACCACACCCCCGCTCCGCGCGAGGCGACGGGCATCGTTGTCCGTCGCAAGATCTCCTACTAGGGTAGCGGTGCGCACGCCTGCGGCGATCAACAGAGCGAGGGTACGCTCCAGAAAGGCGGTTTTGCCCGTCCCAGGGCTTGAAACGAGGTTGAGGGCCACTACCCCCGCTGCCTCGAAGCGCGCACGGAGCTGCGCAGCTACCTGGTCATTCTTACTCAGCACCTGGGAGCGTAGCTCAAGGAGACGCGTCGTCATAGAGGTTGCTCCGGATTCAAGGGATCCTCAACGATCTCCAGGCTCACCAGATCTAGCTCCTGGCCCCGCCGGATATCGTCACTCGGCGTACCGCAGAGTGGACAGCAGATACTCAGACTGTTCGTCGGCTCCACCTCTTGCCCACAAGGGCTGCAGAAAACGACCACGGGCACAAGGGTGACCCTGAGTTCGGCACTCTCAAGGATCGTCTCCCGCGTAGCAATGGTAAAGCCTAACTCGAGCGCTTCAGGTACCACGCCCGCCATGGCACCAACCTCAATCTGAACGCGCTTCACCTGCACAGCACCGGCCTGCAGCGCGGCATCTTGCGCGAGGTGTACGAGGCTGAGGGCAATGGAGAGTTCGTGCATCGCTTCCTCTCTCATTGGGCACGATGTCAGTAGTACCTGCTGCAAAGTGTAGCATAAGAACCCCTACTGCTGCATGCTCACAGGTATGTGACGGCTGCCCTCTGGATTGGCAATGCGTTATCGGTGCAACTAATGATAAGGTGAACCCTTATAGTTCGCTGTCACCCTCGCGGTAGAGGCCAAAGGGGAGTGGATCACCGGGCGACCAGCTCCCTGCCACCTGGGCACGATCCCCGGCTGCCCTGGTGCGGCTGATCACGCTCCGTCCGAGAGAGAGTTGCGCAGGCTCCCAGCGGGCTAGTGCGCTCACCACATCCCCACCAGTCGCCACTAGGGCTTCACCGAGGGCCCAGGCGTCCGCAGCGGCCTTAGCACTCCCAGCTGCAGCATGTGGACGGGCAACAAAGGCTGCGTCACCGATCAGGCATACCCGCCCGAAGGCCATGCGCTCTACCTCAAGATCCCAGATCGCCTGGATGAAGGGTCGTGCGGTGCCCAGGACGAGCTGAGCGAGGATTGGAGGGAGCGTGGTTGCACTACTGCGGAGTTCAGTGAGGTGCTGCTCTTGTACTGTACCGGCAGGTACAGAGACGTCGCGCCGTACCCCTGCACTATCGGTTAGGAGCTCGTCTAGTGCGCTGCCAGTGGCCACATTGCGATACCAGAGCCAGTTGATCTGGATCTCCAAGGTGCCACTCACAGGATCGACGACTGGGATAGGGTAGGTGAGCAGGTGACTCTGAGGCATCAGGTGGTAGCTAATCGCCTCACAGAGCATCTCCCGTACTGGTGCAGCGAGCTCACGGGCAGGGAGGGTACCACGCCACGCCACATAGCCCGCGTAGCTCAGAGCTGCATCGGGGAGGAGCAGGCGTCGGGCTGTGGAGCGGACTCCATCGGCAGCGACGAGCAGATCGCAAGAAAGACGCTCAGTACCGGATACCAGGACATGTACCTCGTCATCGTTCTGCTCAAACGCCGTTACATTTGCACCAAGGCGGTAGCACTCGGTAGGTAGGCAAGCGAGGAGGCCACGGTAGAGGGTGGTATAGGAGCTGAAACGGTAGCGACAGGGCCGCTCGTGGACTATTTCACCGTTGGGGCCAATGTAACGCACGGCACGCGTGCTGATGCTGATGGCGTCGAGTTCAAGGGCAGCCCGTTCGTGGAGGTAGCGTACCGTGATGGGGTTGAGGACAATACCGGCACCCTGCGCAACGAGAGATTGCGTCGCACGCTCGAGCACCAGGACATCACAACCGGCATCGCGTAGGACCAGGGCAGCCGTGAGGCCACCGAGGGAGCCACCCATGATGATCACGCGAGGCATTGATGGCATCTCTACGTAGGATCCTCTCTGTAGGGCGTGGTTGAGCGTCGGCTACACCGATAGGAATTATTCACACTTCTCCCTAGCCGATCTTATCGTACCGTCAAAGACCCTAGCCAAGCCCTGCTATTGCTAGACGTTCACATCGGCGCAACCAAAATTGAACCATGCCTTGGGCATGGTTCAAACGCTCTTGATCACCTTACGGGAGGCGTGAAGAGCACGGTTCCCCGCGCCCGAGTAGGCTCTAGCCGCCAACGGGACCAAAGGTGACGATCCGGGTGGGCCGGACGGTGTAACGCACTCGTACCTCACCGTTAGGATCACGGAGGGGGTAGGGGCTTGTACCAAGGTAGCGCTGAGCGAGTAGATCGATGCTCTGGGTGGCTAGATGGCCGCGAGTGGGATCATCCTCATCAACCGTCTCAATGACCTCACCATAGACGGTAATCCAGTGGTAGGGATTCTGAGGGTTGACTAGCATCACCACCACATGTCCAGGCCGGGCGCGTAGGTTCCGATCCTTCAGCCGCCCGCGGACAGAGTTCAAGA
Organism: uncultured Chloroflexota bacterium; assembly: GCA_903915775.1. GTDB lineage: Bacteria > Chloroflexota > Chloroflexia > Chloroflexales > Chloroflexaceae > Viridilinea. The sequence continues at coordinate 3,132 of CAIWUD010000029.1, forward strand.
AGAGGTTGACTCCATCATGGTGAACCCAGTTGGGGGTGAGTTGAGGTGAGCCATCGGCATTGACCGTTACAACCGAGGCGGTTGTGGGGATGTCGAACAGGGCCAGGTGGGCTGGAGCAAGGTCACCGATAACGGTGGCACGGACCCGATCGCCAATGGTGAAGGCGTTGTCATGGCCGGGAGTGATGACATCTGCGATCTCGATAGACACGGTGGCTACCTCCTTCATGTACGGGTATGTACGGGCCGACTAGAACGAATAAGGGATCGCAGCCCGCTCCTCTGCCGGGAGGTTGGGATCCACGTTCCAACTGAAGAACTCGAGAAGGTTGCCATCAGGGTCATTCACATATAGTTGCAATGGACCATCTCCGCGTGGCAGTGGTCCACCGACGATAATGACCCCATGGGTTCGGAGGTGCGCCTCAACCAGAGCCAGATCATCAACCTCAAAGGCAAGGTGGTGGGCAAGACCACGGGTTGCTGCCGGGCCCGGATCAGCGAAACCAGGGGGGGCGGTCGTATCTGCAGCAAGGATAAGGTGCAGTTCGAACCCCATACCACGAAACCAACAGCCACCAAAAGTAAAGGTGCGGGGTCGTGGGATCTCCTCAAGACCTAGAATGGTCTGGTAAAAGTGGCGTGCTACGGCTAGGTCGCGCACGACCAGAGCACTATGGTCTAATTTGCGGATCTTCATGGCTTGGGCATGTTTCCATTTCGGCTGTGCTGATGCTACCGGCCGACGGTATCAGGGCTGGATTGGAGTTTTTGTGGGGGGTACACTAGGAAATAGTACGGTTGCTGTGGGTATAGGTATGATATCCGAGGAAAGATCGTCCGTCAATGCCCCTATGCTTGCTATGCTTGGGTACGTTTGACAAGGCTCTGGTAGGGTGATATACTCCCGTATCGCTGTGCAAGTTGTGCACAGCTCACAGGCCCCGTATGCACAACCGGCCCACTCTAAGGCACGGCGGCAGCCGTGACCAGAACCGGGCTCGGGTATTGTTTTGTTTTAGGCACCATCCGTGGTATGTTGTAGCGTTGCCGGGGGTTCCCTTCGTAGTTGCACCGTATGATGGGCGCCGCCAAGTTCAGGAGTGCTCTGGATGCCGACCATTAATCAGCTCGTGCGTAAGCCGCGAAAGCCTGTCGAGAAGAAGACCAAAGCTCCCGCATTACGCTTCACCTACAACTCGCTCAAGGGTAAGCTGACCCGTGGCAAAGGCTCGCCGCAGAAGCGTGGTGTTTGTACCAAGGTTTCTACGGTGACACCTAAGAAGCCAAACTCGGCTCTGCGCAAGATTGCTCGTGTGCGCCTTTCCAACCAGATCGAGGTGACCGCCTACATCCCCGGTGAGGGTCACAACCTTCAAGAGCACTCGGTAGTGCTCATCCGTGGCGGTCGTGTGAAGGATCTTCCTGGTGTACGCTACCATATTGTGCGCGGTACCCTTGATACGCAGGGTGTGAATGGGCGTAAGCAGGGCCGCTCGAAGTATGGAACCAAGAAGAACGTTCAGCCCGTTGGAAAGAAGAAGCGCTAATCAGGGTGCGGAGTTGCCTCCGGCTGCGGCTAGCTTGAGTAAAAATGGAGAGGGGTTAGTATGCCTCGTCGAGGTGATATCGAGAGACGTACGCTGCTACCGGACGCACGCTATGATAGTGTGCTCGTCCAGAAGTTTATCAATAAGGTCATGGAGCGGGGGAAGAAGAGCGTTGCCGAGCGTATCGTCTACGATGCCCTGGAGTTGGCCGCTGAGCGTACTCGCAAGCTGCCCCTCGAGGTCTTTGAGCAGGCGCTGCGTAATGCGAGCCCCACGATCGAGGTAAAGCCGAAGCGCGTCGGTGGTGCCACCTACCAGGTGCCCGTTGAGGTCAAGAGCGACCGTCGCTACGCCCTTGCGATGCGCTGGTTGCTGACCGCTTCCCGGGGTCGCAGCGGCCGGCCAATGTATGAGCGCCTTGCCTCCGAGTTGGTCGATGCGTTCAACAATACGGGTAGTACGATCAAGCGTAAAGAGGATGTGCATAAGATGGCCGAGGCAAACCGAGCGTTTGCCCACTATGGTCGTCTCTAAAGCTCATCCAAGTAACATGAGGAGTGGGAACCGGTATGCCACGCCAGTTCGAGCTCGATAAGGTACGAAATATTGGGATCATCGCCCACATCGACGCGGGCAAGACCACGACGACGGAGCGTATCCTGTTCTATACTGGGCGCACCTATAAGATCGGCGAGGTCCATGAGGGCACCGCAACGATGGACTGGATGCCCCAGGAGCAGGAGCGCGGCATTACCATTACTTCAGCGGCTACAACGGCGCAGTGGAAGCTTGGTGATACCGTTTATCGCATCAATATCATCGATACCCCTGGTCACGTCGATTTTACTGTCGAAGTCGAGCGCTCACTGCGCGTCCTCGATGGTGGTGTCGTGGTCTTTGATGGTGTCGCTGGTGTTGAGCCTCAGTCCGAGACGGTTTGGCGCCAGGCGGATAAGTACAACGTTCCGCGTATCTGCTTCGTCAACAAAATGGATCGCACCGGCGCGAGCTTTGAGCGCTGCGTGGGTATGATTGTCAGTCGCCTTGGGGCCAAGCCTGCGGTGGTCCAGTTGCCCATCGGTGCCGAAGATACGTTTAAGGGTACGATCGACCTCTTGCAGATGCGGGCGACCGTCTACCACGATGACTTGGGTAAGGATATCCGTGAGGTAGCTGTACCGGAAACCATGCTCGCCCAGGCACAGAAGGCACGTGCCGATCTCGTTGAAGCAATTGCCGAGACTGATGATGAGCTCACCCTGCTCTACCTCGAAGGTGAGGAGTTGGGCGTCGACGAACTGAAGCGCGGCCTGCGTAAGGCCACGCTCGAGGGTAAGCTCGTCCCTGTGCTCTGTGGTGCTGCGCTGAAGAATAAGGGTGTGCAGAAGTTGCTCGATGCAGTGGTTGAGTACCTGCCCTCGCCCCTCGATCGCCCCGCGATTACCGGCACCCTGCCAGGTCAGGTGCTGGGGGATGAGGACGCGGAGCTCATTACGCGCGAGACGAGTGATGGCTCCCCCTTTACTGGCTTGGTCTTCAAGATTGTGGCCGATCCCTACGTAGGGAAACTAGCTTACTTCCGCGTCTACTCCGGTACGATCGAGAAGGGAAGCTACGTGCTCAATACCACCCGCGGTCAGCGCGAGCGCCTCGGACGTATTCTGCAGATGCACGCCAACCATCGTGAGGATATCGATACGGTCTACGCCGGTGATATCGCGGCGATGGTCGGCCCGAAGCAGAGCTTTACTGGCGATACGATCTGTGACCCGGCCAAGCCGATGGTGCTTGAGAGCATCCGCTTCCCTGAACCGGTGGTCGAACTGGCTATTGAGCCGAAGACGAAAGCCGATCAGGATAAGATGGCGATTGCCCTCAATCGCCTCTCTGAGGAGGATCCGACCTTCCGGGTCTATACTGATCAGGAGACTGGTCAGACGATTATTAAGGGGATGGGCGAACTCCACCTCGAGGTGATTGTCGATCGAATGCGCCGTGAGTATAAGGTTGAGGCGAATCAGGGCAAGCCCCAGGTCTCCTACCGCGAGACGATTACCCAGCCTGTAGATATCGAGACACGGTTTGTGCGCCAGACTGGTGGTAAGGGCCAGTTTGCCCACGTGAAGATCAAGTTTGAGCCCCAGAAGCCCGGCGGTGGCTTTGAGTTCGTGAACGGTATTGTTGGTGGCGCAATTCCGAGAGAGTATGTCCCGGCCGTCGAGCAGGGTATTAAAGAGGCCATGCAGACCGGTGTGATGGCTGGCTACCCTGTAGTCGATCTCAAGGCGGTGCTCTACGACGGCTCATTCCACGAGGTTGACTCCTCGGAAATGGCCTTCAAGATTGCCGCTTCGATGTCACTGAAGGATGGTGTGCGTAAGGCACGCCCCCAACTCCTCGAGCCGATCATGAAGGTTGAGACGACTACTCCTGATGATTTCCTCGGTACGGTCCTCGGGGATCTCAATTCGCGCCGTGGTCGAGTTGAGGGAATGGAAGCTCGTGGTAATGCACAGGTGGTTCGCTCCTACGTTCCCCTGGCCACCATGTTTGGCTACACGACCGACTTGCGCTCCGCAACCCAGGGACGCGCTACGTCATCGATGGAGTTTGACCACTACGAGGGTCTGCCGGATGCCCTTGCCAAGGAGATTATTGAGAAGCGTAGCACGAGTTCGTAAGCAACGCTGCCTACTGTTATGCCTGAGCTTCATCTCCTGACCCCTCCACCCTGGAGTAACTACGCGCTACTGGATACCGGGGATGGGATGAAACTCGAACGCCTGGGTCCCTATACGCTGGTTCGCCCAGAGACCCAGGCAATCTGGACCCCGAACCTGCCCGCATCGGTTTGGCAACAGGCCGATGCGAGCTTCGAGAAGAGCCGCGGTGGCGATGAGAGTCCTGGTAACTGGCTTCAGCGCCGCCCCCTGCCCGAGCAGTGGCAGTTGGATTATGGTGATCTGGCGTTCTGGGTGCGCTTGACCCCGTTTCGCCACACTGGGGTTTTTCCTGAGCATAGTGCCCATTGGGCCTGGCTTAGACGGCGAATTGCCACACGGCACGAGCCTTCAATCCTAGTACTGTTCGGTTATACCGGGTTGAGTAGCCTGTATGCGCTCAGGTGTGGCGCACGTGTTACCCACGTTGATGCATCGAGGCCAGCGGTCCGCTGGGCTCAGGATAATCAGCAACTCTCTGGTCTTGGTACACGACCGATCCGCTGGTTAGTGGATGATGTCACGAAGTTTGTTGCTCGTGAGCTCAGGCGCGGTGTCTCCTACGATCTTGTCCTGCTCGATCCCCCGGTGTTTGGGCGTGGTCCTAAAGGTGAAATCTGGCGGCTCCATGAGCAACTTCCAGCCCTGATCGCCCAGTGTAGCCAGTTGTTGAGTGAGCGTCCTTTAGGCCTCTTGCTCAGTGCGTATGCAACGAGTATGTCGGCTCTGACCTTGTACAATCTCCTTGAGTCCGCGCTGCGTGGACGATCAGGCACGACTAGCGCTGGTGAACTGGTGCTCTGTGAGCAGCGTTCGGAGCGCATGCTCTCTACTGCACTCTACGCATGTTGGTCGAGTGGTGATCATCCTCACCATCAGTAGTGGCGTAGTCTCTTCTCTCGGTACAGTGAATCCCTGGTTTCAACCCCTCGGTACGAAGTTTGTAACTACATGCATGAGCGAGGCACATAATGGCGAAGCAGAAGTTCGAGCGAACAAAGCCGCATGTCAACATCGGCACGATTGGCCACGTAGATCACGGCAAGACGACCCTGACCGCAGCTATCACCAAGGTGCTCTCGCTGCGCGGCGCTGCCCAGTTCGTGGATTAC
>CAIWUD010000030.1 GCA_903915775.1 uncultured Chloroflexota bacterium
CACAATCTGCTCCGGCTGATCGGTTGGAACGTAGCGGATATCGAAGGTGATCTGCGCTTCAGCCGGGATCTGATTACTCGATGCGCCCCCAACCCGAACCTTGGTCGGGGTCACCGTGGTGCGCCAGACCTCACTCGTTGGTGATGGGAAGTGCTCCTCCAGCGCCGCCAAGCCGCGTACAACCGCCCCCACCGGGTTGTGGCCATCCCAAGGCCGCGAGCCGTGGGCGGGGCGGCCTTGCAGACGCACCTCGGCCCACATACCACCCTTATGCTCGAAGAGCAGATCCATGTCGGTCGGCTCGAGGCAGAGCATAAAGTCGCAACGCCACCCCTCTTCCAACAGCCGACGGGTACCGTTCATCCCCCCGATCTCTTCATCGGTGACGAATTGGAAGCCGACATCGGGCCGTTCAGGGAGCGCGGCGAGCTCGCGGATCAGGCGCAGCATGACTGCACAGCTCCCCTTCATATCCTGTGCGCCACGACCGTAGATACGACCCTCGCGCAACTCGGGGTTGAACTGACCTGGACGAGCCACCACCACATCGAGATGCCCATTCACCATCAGGGCCGGCGTTCGCCCCTCACGCAGCGTTACGACAAGTGCAGGTTTACCAGCAGCACTACTGCGCTCAACAAAGATACCAGGAATATCAGCGAGATAGGCGGCAGCATAATCGGTGACGGCCACTAGCTGATCTGGGTGCTCGGTGGTAGACTCGAAGCGAATGAGATCACAGGTCAACGCAGTCAGTTCATCGGCAAGGAGCGTGCTCATACGTCGTTTCCTCATGGCTTGACCTAAAGCTTCCGACAGTATACCATGGCATACGATTCAACCTATACTACCGTCAGTATGGAGGTCACTCATGCCCCAGGTTGAGATCAATGATGAGATCATGGAGGCGAAACTCGGTGAGCCACTGCTCACCGTTGCCCGCCGCAACGCTGCCCACATCGGCTTCGGCTGTGATGGCAATGGGCTCTGTACCATGTGCGAGTGTCGTGTGCTCGAAGGTGGCGACCAACTCAGTCCGCTCAACAAGGCCGAGCAGGCCTGGCTACCCGATGCGCGCGTGGCCGATGGCTACCGTCTCGCTTGCCAAGCGTCGGTGCGCGGGAAGGGCCCCATTCGTGTTCTGACCCGTGTTGAAGAGTTGCGTCGTCAACTAGGAGCCCTGCTCAATCCACCCGCAGGGACAACGTCAGCCGAGCAACTCCGCCCACTCCTGACCAACCTGGTCATGATCAACTGGGAGCATCTCGGGCGCTGGCCGTTCAATCTGCTGAGTACGTTCCAACGGCTGGGTCCGGTGCGCTTCCTCTGGCCTTTCAACGATACGAGCCAGTTCTTACGCGATACCGTGCGCGTCAGCGAGCGCATGCTGGCCGGGCGCCGCCCAGCGGCGGGTGAGACCGCAAAGCCAAAGGAAGACGAGGGGGGATCGTAGCTGTACTACCTTGAGCATCTGGGGTGGTGAGGCTCTCGGTCGCCTCATCACCCCTTTTTTACCGCACCGTACAGCGCAAGTGCTCGCTCACGCTGCTGCTTATGATCGACCAAGGGGGGCGGATAGTCACGCCCAATTCGTAGTGCGGCGCGTAGCTGCTCGGCGGCCGGCATGAGGTGGGGCGTATGGATGAAACGATCGGGCACACGGGCTAACTCGGGGAGGTAGCGGCGCACGTAGCTCCCGGTGGGATCAAACTTCTGCCCCTGGCTGGTCGGATTAAAGATGCGAAAGTAGGGCTGTGCGTCGGTTCCCGTCCCAGCAGCCCACTGCCAGCCGCCATTGTTACTTGCCGGGTCACCATCCAGGAGCAGGTGCATGAAGTGGCGTTCACCCCAGCGCCAGTCGATCAGCAGATCCTTGGTCAGGAATGAGGCCACGACCATGCGCGCTCGATTGTGCATCCAGCCCTCCTGGCGCAACTGACGCATGGCTGCATCAACGATCGGATAGCCGGTGCGTCCCTCTTGCCATGCCTGGAAGAGCTCCGGGTCATTTTCCCAGGCTAGGGCATCAAACTCGGTGCGGAAGGCGCCCCGAAGAACGTGGGGGAAGTGGTAGAGGATCTGGGTGTAGAAGTCGCGCCAGATCAACTCGCTTACCCAGCGGTCGATCGACTCGGCGGCGGGCGAAGTAGGGTTACTCTCCGCCTCAAGCCGATCGAG
>CAIWUD010000031.1 GCA_903915775.1 uncultured Chloroflexota bacterium
ATACCGTCTTGCAGGATGTGGTAGCACACGGGGAGCTATCGCTACCCCACGCCGCAAAACACTACGCTGCACCCTGGTGCTGGCGATATGCCGCGGGGCTCAGCAGCGCTATGCTATACTGAATCGCGTGGAGTAACCCACAGGCTGCTCAGGCACCGTGTATAGAATAGATCAGAAAACTCTGTGGCAACAGTATCAAGCCCTCCACAAAGAGGTTCAGCAGCAGACACTTGATTTTCTAGCCTTTCTCCAGGCAACATACGTCTCGATCCCTACGTCAAAGACCACACCAAAAGATCTCGCTCAGGAACCATTTGTGGGCGGGCATGTGGGCCAACCGCACCGACCTGGTAGATGCTCAAGCCTGGCTGCGTGAGTGCCGAAAGGCAGCATGGCGTGAGCAGTAGTGTTTCGTTGCTCACCGCATGCTTGCCGTTCGGCGCGGAACCTCAGTAGCGTGAGCGCTACGTAGCTCACGAACCCGCGAGGGTCACCGCACTGGTGATACCCCCCTACCGTAGCGTTGACGGGCACGCAGAGTCGGCGCAGCGCACGTGTGGCATACGCGCGCTGCTGGTACGGGAGCAGAACCATGAGCACCAGGGCCACATCGACCTTCGGTTCCCACCTTCGTGAGGCCCGTCAACGGGCGAAAGACCCCCGCAACGGGCGCGTTCCACTCCGCCAGCAGACCCTCGCCGACCTGATTGCCGAGCGTCTTGGAACAGTTGGCTCACCGACACCGCAGGCTATCGGCAGGTGGGAACGTGACGAGTATCGCCCTGATGCACGGGAACGTACGCTGCTACTGGCGCTAGTCGGCGCGCTGCTGGCCACTGGCGGCCTGGCTGACGCTCGCGACGCTGACGCACTACTCGCTGCGGGTGGCTATGCCGCACTCAACTCGGGTGAACGGGAGCGTCTTGGCCTGCCGCCGACTCACGTTTCCACTGACCCTTCGCGCACGCTCGAACACTCTCCGTCCCTCAATCCCGATGCGTTGGCCGCTACGCTGCTTCAGCACCTGCACTCACCGCTCACTGATGCGCTGCGTGCCGAGCTACCCACCCTGGCAGCCTTGCTTGCTGGTGCGCTCAACGGACAACTCCTTGCTACCGAGGCGCAGCAGCGTCTGGAGGCATCGCCTGCTCTGGCCGAACTGGGTAGGGCGCTCGCCGGTGTCGAACTACCGGTTGGCCACACCTTGGTACATTTTGGCAGTGACAACCAGTTTGGTACCATCACCGTGCGCGATCTGGTCACTGGTAACCCGTACCACGTTACGGTTCAGCGTAGCCCGACAGCCCCGCCGGCTCCCGACCCGCTCGTTGAGGCGTTGAGCCGCTTCAAGCAACTGCCGACCGATGACCAGTCGGCGATCCCCGCACCCGACTCCTTCTCGACCAGTGCGCGACCGATCCCTCACCGGATGGTACTCCGCCCAACTGAGCTGTTCACTGGCCGTGATGCCGACCTGCGTAGCCTGGCGATGAGGATACAGTCACCATCGGACGACGGTGTGGTGGTGATAACCGGCATGGGCGGCGTTGGCAAGACGCAGCTTGCGGTCGAGTTTGCGCATCGCTACGGGCGCTACTTCGCCGGTGGGGTCTTCTGGATCGACTGCACCAGCGCCGAGCATCTGCCCAACGAGATTGCCGCGGCGGGCGGGCCAGGGGGGCTCGACCTGCCAGACTTCGGTGCACTATCTGCAGAGGAGCAGGTGCGTCGGGTGAAACAGGCATGGGCCAGCCCAATACCACGGCTCCTGATCTTCGATACCTGCGAGGACGAGCGGCTCCTCCAGGACTACCGCCCCCGGACTGGTGGCTGCCGGGTGATCGTCACCAGCCGACGGCAGCAGTGGAGCCCGGGGCAGCACCTAACCCAGTACGAACTAGGCCTTCTTAACCGTACCGCAAGTGTGAACCTGCTACGTCGCCTCAGCGAGACACTGAGCGGAGAGCAGGCGGATCGGATTGCCGAAGAGCTGGGCGATCTGCCCCTCGCACTCTACCTGGCCGGCAGCTACCTCACTACTTCGCCCGCAACGACGCCCGAGGCATTCCTTGCCGATATCAAGCGCCAACGACTGAAACAGTCAGCGCTCACGAACGAGGAAGCGCGCGCTGTGCCAACCCCAACCCTGGAAGAACAGCAGCAGACGAGTAGCCTCTATGCGATTCTGACCATCGATCTTGAGCAGCTGAATCCTGCCGAGCAACGCGGCATCCTCGCGCGTACCCTGCTGGCACGGGCCGCCTGCCTGCAACCACCAGGCATCACCTTCCCACGAGACTTCCTGAGCCGCACGGCACCGGTCGCCCTCAACGACCCCGATCAGGTGCGCCTCGTCGAGACCACGATCAATCGGCTTATCAACCTGGGCTTGCTCAACCATGAAGCGGACGGTGAAGCGGACGGTCGCTTGCGCATGCACCGCCTCGTGGCAGCAGCAGTGCAGCAAGCTCAACCGTTGGATGTAGACGTAGACGCAGACACAGACATAGACGCAGACACAGACACAGACATAGACGTAGACATAGACGCAGACGATCCACTTACGACGTTTGCTCCAGCAGCTCTGGTCTACTGCGCCGATCTCATCCAACAGGCGACGGCACGGTTTCCAGACCGGGCTACCGAGGGCCGTACCCTGCTCGATCGGGAGCAGGTGCTCTGGGGTCAGTTCCTCGACTGGGGCTATGCGCATGAGACCAGTGTGGAGGCCGTGAGTCTCAGTGCCCGTGCGACCGCACGGCTGGGCACCTATTGGAGCCTCATCGGGGCGAACGCAAAGCCAGAGCCACTCGCACGGCTTGAGCGAGCACGTACTACGGCGCAACGCATCGGCGACCGGCTGGGCGAAGCCACGGTGCTGTGGGCTATCGGTGATATCCAGCAGTTTCGCAGAGACTCCCGTGCGGCACTCCGTTCCTACCAACTCGCCCTCCGCCTCTTCCGCGAGATTGACCACCGGCGAGGCGAGGCCACGATGCTACGGGCCATCGGTGATATCCAGCAGTTCCGCAGAGACCATGATGCGGCACTCCGTTCCTACGAGCTCGCCCTCCGTCTCTTCCGCGAGATTGGCGACCGTCTGGGCGAGGCCAATGTGCTTGCAGCGCGGAGTCGTCTGTTGATAGACTCTGATTCTGCCCAGTCCCAGGCCATGCTCCAGCAGGCATTGACTATTCGCGAATCGCTCCACGATGCCCACGACATAGGGGCCGACCTGGGAAACTACGGTATCACCCTGCTCCAGCATGGGCGCGGCGCTGAAGCACTGCCCTACCTAGAACGTGCCCGTGCAATCTTCGCCGAGCAGGGTAACACCGAGTTGCTACCAAAAACAGACGCGCTGATCGCCCAGGCACGCGGCAGCGACGACAACAAGCTGGCTACCAGTCCCCGTCCCGACATCGACCAGATGACCGAGCACCTCCTATCACTGCTAGGCGACCTTGAGCTGGCAGCACATAGCGACGGGGCAGCACTGCAGATCGTTGAGGCGTTGCTGTCGCAGCGAGAGGAAGATAGCTGGCACCTGAACCAAGCCGTGCGGCAGTTGTGGGAAGACAAACGAGACCCGACGACACCACTCACCGCTCACGCAGCACGTGCACGACACGCGCTGGAATTGGCCAACGGCAGTCTGGCACGGATCACGGCGACCATAGCGCGTGAACTGGCCGAGGCGCGCCGCCTCGCCGAGCATTGTACGGAGGAGGCTATAGCCAGCGGCGACCCAGTGCTGCGGACGATCACGGCCCGCCAGGTGGAGCAGGCAGCAGCGCAGGCCGAGCAGCAGCCTGGCGCACCCTGGCAGTCACTGGCCGCCACGTTGCGGGCGCTGGTGACGAGGCTTGAGGATGCGTAGCCCATACCCCATCCCGAACTTCCTGGATCTCACACGAATGCGGTCTACCACAACTCCGCCGTCAGGCTTGACGCTCGCCTACCGATAGGTACGGTCTCTGGTGATCAACAGCGCAGCACAGCAGTACCCGCGCAAGGCTCAGTGGGAAACATGCCTACCTAACCGAGTCCGCGGGAGCAAGCCCTGAATAGTGCCTCTACACGGAGAATCATTAGAGCAGAACAAGCGATTTGGCTCAACCCAATGGGATGAAACCGCTGCAGCGAGGACGTTCCTCCCGGAGCTCAACCTGCTGGGCTTCCCCCGTCCGAAGGGGTGAACAAGCCTAGATCCTACGCGATCTTCTCATCTTCGTCCCATTCGCCGAGCGGATCGACCC
>CAIWUD010000032.1 GCA_903915775.1 uncultured Chloroflexota bacterium
CTTGGGCCGAACCGCATCGTCATCGGGCTGCTCAAGGATGGTACTCCGCTGAACGATCCCACGCTTGAGCTGGGCATGCGCTTCTTCTACCTCGATGGTCCCTCACCGCAGCAGTTGGCGTATGAGTCGCTCGCACGCTACCGCGGTGAAGGTTTGCCCTTCGGGCTCTACGTGGGCTACGCAACCTTTGACCAGCCGGGTGGCTGGGGGCTCGAGCTGACTATTCCACAGGCGGGAGGCGTGGCAACAGCGACGCGCCTGCGCCTCGATGTGCTCGCTGAACCTTCCGTTCCGGCCGTCGGTGAGGCGGCAATCCCGAGCCAGACGCTCACGGTACGCGATCAACCGGATTTATCACGGCTCACCTCCGATCCCAATCCTGATCCCGCCTTCTACCAGATGAGCGTTGCTGAGGCGATTGCGGCCCGTACCCCCTTTCTGGTCGCCTTCTCTACCCCTGGCTACTGCCAGACTGCCGTCTGCTCACCTAACCAGATGGTGCTGAAGCAGCTACGCCAACGCTACCAGGGCCAGATCAACTTTATCCATGTTGAGGTCTACCCCTACCCCTTCGGTGAGTCGTTCCAGGCTCAGCGTCGGGTGGAGGCGATGGGCGAGTGGAAGCTGCGCACGGAGCCCTGGACCTTCCTCGTTGATGCAGAGGGTGTCATCCAGGCACGCTACGAGGGCGGCATTACCTTCACCGAGCTGGAGCCAGCCCTGGCCCAGTTGGCCACCGGTCAGCCGGTCTGGTCGCCGACGAACTAGTCCGTTCTATTGCTAACGGTGAACCGTTACCAGCCATCCCTTAGGAGCGCATGATGTACACGTCCGGGCAGTCGCACAACAACGCAGCAAGCAGCCATACGATCGACCTCCGCAGCGATACCGTGACTCTGCCTAGTCCGGCGATGCGTGAAGCGATGGCACGAGCCGAACTGGGTGATGATGTCTACGGTGAAGATCCCACGGTCAATCGGCTTGAGGCCATGGCTGCCGAGCTGGCGGGGAAAGAGGCGGCACTGTTGGTGCCCAGTGGTACGATGGGTAACCTCAGCGCCATGTTGAGCCACGCGCCCCGCGGTCGGCGTGTAATCTGCGGCGACGAGAGCCACGTCTACCGCTACGAGGCCGGTGGTGCTTCGGCACTGGGTGGCCTGATCTACCATGCCCTACCCAACACCCCCGATGGTAGATTGCCCCTGGATCAGCTCCAGGAGGCGCTGCAGCCCGCCTACGATGGCCATGAGGCTGACCCTGGTGTTCTCTGTCTGGAGAATACCCATAACCGCTGTGGTGGAACGGTTCTGCCCCCCACCTACCTCGCGGCGGTCCAGGCGATGGCGCGAGCAGCGGGGGTTCCACTACACCTGGATGGGGCGCGGATCTTCAACGCCGCTGTGGCCCTCAACCTACCGGTGGATCGTTTGACGCAGTATGTCGATACGGTGCAATTCTGCCTCTCTAAAGGCCTGGCTGCACCAGTTGGCTCACTCCTCGCTGGACCAGCCCCATTCATTGCCCGGGCGCGCCGTATCCGTAAACAGCTCGGCGGTGGTATGCGCCAGGCCGGGGTGATCGCCGCCGCGGGCATGATCGCCCTGACCGAGATGGTCCCACGCCTGGCCGAGGATCATGCCCATGCGCGCCTCCTCGCCGAAGGGTTGGCCACCATCCCCGCGCTCCAGATCAACCTGGAACTCGTCCAGAGCGATATTGTGCGCTTCAAGCTGGTTACCGAGCAGATGAGTGTCAACGCTTTTCTCGCCGGGCTGCGTGCACGTGGGGTGTTGATGAGTGGGCTGGGTGGGCCCTACATTCGCGCAGTGACTCACTACGGTATCAGTGCCGATGATGTGCGCCAGACGCTCGTTGCCATCCGCCAAACGCTGGCCACTGCGTAACGCCCTGCAAACAGGTACGGGCAACCCCCCGTGGTTGCCCTATGAGCTTATTCGCAACATGCACCGGTACGGCTCAACGCTGCGCGGCCACGAACGCTGCCCCCTTCCCCAGACGGGTATTGACTGGCACACCAGCCGCGCAGAGTGGACATGTCTCTGCTGCGTAGCTCTCCAGGGGTACCTCGGTCAGGCAGAAGAGGGGGGCACCAACTTGGAGCGCCGTGACCGCTCCGCGGTTGCAGAGTGCGCCGACCCCCACCACGATGCCACCAGCAGCAGTGATCGCCTCAACGACGAGGCGCGCCGACCCACCGGTGGTCAGGATATCCTCGACCACCAGGACACGCCTACCGACCACGAGGCTGTCGTAGCCCCGCCGTAGGACGCGCTGCTTTTCACCATCGACGCTGCTCTCCTCTGCGTAGATCGCCAGAACCTCTCGCGAGTTCAGTTCGCTGAGCTGGTGCGCGGTCCACTGGGCGAGGATGACCCCGCCTACCGTTGGTCCAGCTACTACCTCGATATTGGCCTGCGCGTAGAATTGGGCGATCACGCCACAGACTGCACGCGTTGCGGCGGTGTGTGGGTAGAGCGCATCTTTGTTCACATAGCTGGAGCCATGGCGTCCCGATGTGTAGACGAGGTGGTCGTTGGTGATCAGGGCACCAACGCTGGCCAGGAGGTTGAAGATGTCGGTCTGCATAGGCTATTCACTACCTACTTCGGTGAGGAGGCGTTTGGCGGCGGCAACGGGATCGGCGGCAGCGGTGAGTGGTCGTCCGATGACGAGGTAGTCGGCACCGACCCCAAGGGCATCGCCGGGCGTCATGATGCGCCGCTGATCGCCGGCTGCTGCCCATGATGGACGCACCCCCGGCGTAACGATCAGTAGGTCTGTACCGCACGCACGGCGAATCGCCGCCACCTCCTGGGGTGAGGCGATGACGCCATCAAGTCCGCAATCACGGGCCATGCGTGCGAAGGCCACCACATGATCTTCAAGCCCCGCAGCCACACCGAGCTCGTTCTGGAGTAGGGCACTATCCACACTGGTCAGCACGGTCACGCCGAGGAGCAGGGGGCGCTGGGGGAGAGTGGCTGCGGCGCTCACCGCGGCGCGTAACATCGCCGAGCCACCCTGGCAGTGGAGGGTCAACATGCGCACCCCGGAGCCCAGAGCGCCCAGGGCACGTACGGCCCCGGCTACCGTGTTTGGAATATCGTGGAGCTTGAGGTCGAGGAAGATCGCTCCACCGGCTGCAGCAATCTGGGTCACCACCGCTGGTACCCCAGCCGCGGTGCAGAGCTCCAGACCAACTTTGAAACCACCGACGTAGGGGCGTAGGCGCTCGACCAGCCCCAGTGCCTCATCCAGGGTTGAGCTATCGAGAGCAACGAGGATCCGTTCGCGTGGGGTCAGGGTGCGTGGTGTAGGCATCGTTCAACCAATCTGGTAGGGGGTGTGCGTGCAGGATCAGGGGAGCATGGCGCGCTTGATCTGGCGCGGTAGCCCTGGCCCCTGATAGACGAGCGCGGTGTAGATCTGGAGGAGCGAGGCTCCAGCCTCAAGTAGTTGGAGCGCCTCCGTAGGGCTACTGATCCCCCCAACACCGATAATGGGCATGCGCCCGCCACTCTCAGCGGCGAGGAGCCGTACCACCGCCCGTGCGCGCGCCGCGAGTGGGCGTCCGCTCAGACCACCGGTTTCGGCGGCGAGCTCTGGATCGCTGTGGCGCAACTCGGCACGCCCCAGGGTCGTATTGACCGCGATCAGCCCGGCAACCTGGTGGCTGGTACAGATCGCGAGCAGTTCGAGGAGTGGTGCATCGTCGAGATCGGGGGCGATTTTGACCAGCAGTGGGCGAGGTTTAAGCCCACGGTTGGCCGCCAGACGCTGATTTTCATGCTGGAGGGCGGTCAAGAGGCTGTCGAGTTGAGCGCGATCCTGGAGGGTCCGTAGCCCGGGTGTGTTGGGCGAACTGACATTGATCGCGATGTAGTCGGCATCATCGAAGAGCAGATGCAGTGCAGCGATATAGTCGCTCACCGCCTGCTCTGGGGGGGTAGCTTTCGCCTTGCCGATACTGATCCCGATGGGAATTGGGCGCTGCCGTAGCTGTTTGAGGCGCGTAGCCAGAGCTTGGGCGCCATGGTTGTTGAAGCCCATCCGGTTGATCAGCGCCTCATCGGCGGGCAGGCGGAAGAGGCGGGGGCGTGGGTTCCCTGGCTGAGCTTGGGCGGTTACGGTGCCCACCTCGACAAAGCCAAAACCGAGGGCGGCCCAGGCTGGCAGGGCCAACCCATCCTTGTCCATGCCGGCGGCCAGGCCGAGTGGGTTGGGAAAGCGTAGCCCAAAGAGTTGCCGCTCCAACTCGGGGCGGCTGAAGGCAAAGAGCTGATCCAGGGCCCTGGTCATGGCGCGGGAACTGCTGATCGTTGCAAGCAGCGTGAGAACCGCCTCGTGGGCTGCCTCGGCATCACCCCGGTAGAGGCGGAAGAGGATCGGACGGAAGAGCGTCTGGTACATAGTTTGGGTAGATTGGAGCGGGTACGATCCTGCCAAGAAACCTTACTATTTGGCGTGCAGTTGCCCCCTCAGAAGGGCTCGATCCCAGCTTCAGAAAGGCTCTCCACCAAGCGGTTGAGATCGCCGATCGTCCGCAGCCGACCGATACGCTCGAGGAGACGCTTCCGGTCGGCATCCTCGGCGATCACCGCCCGCTCGATATACTGCTGTAGGTAGAGTTGGAGGAGCTCGAGCTGCGCAGCAGCCAGCGGCTCACCCCGCATGTAGACACCGACGGCATCAACGAGGATGCCCGTCGTCTCCTCCATCCAGAAGCGCGGTGGCTGCTCGACCGCAAAAGGGTAGGGGTAGTCCGGGTTTTCGACAAAGATCAGTGGGCCAATGTGCTCAGGCTCGTGTGACATAACCTCATTATCCTGCTGGTAAGCCGATAGCCTCATAGAGGCGGTCGAAGGCGAAGTGGGTGTCGAGCAGATCGGAGAAGCGGCGCAGCTTCGCCTCTTGGTGGAAGCGTACCCGTCCAAACAGTCGCTCTGCACGATCTACCGTCGTTAAGGTGTCATCAGGCACCAGGATAATCGGAACTTCTCGCTCCTCAGCACGGTCGATAACCTGGGGGGTGGGGCGCAGGTTACCAGTCAGGACCAGCGCATTGGTACTGGTCTCAAGGGCAGCCAGCTGCAGATCGCTGCGATCGCCGCCAGTGATGACGGCCTTATTGGCACGGCGCCGGAAGAATGAGAGGCTGGCATCAGCACCCATTGCACCAATCATCAGCGTCTCAATCGTGCGGCTGCACCAGGCACGCTGACCAATCACCTGACCACCGAGCTGCTCAACCAGTTCGTGAACCGTAATCCCGGCCAGAATGGGATCACGGGGGAGTAGACCAAAGACGGGGATACCCCGCCCCTCGAGGAATGGGACAACGCGTGACTGGACAAACTCAAGCTGAGGCTCCTCAATCTGGTTGATCAAGACCCCAAGCAGGCGATCGCCAACGTAGCGCTGGACCGAGAGGATGGTATCAACGGTGATCGTGGAGCTGTAGCGCGAGATGAGTAGTCCCGGTGCTTGGAGGAGATCGGTAACCTGATCGGCGGTGAGGTCGAGGAGTGCCCCTTCAGACCAGGTATTGGTGCCTTCAAGCACCACCACATCCTTCCCGCGGGCGACAGCCAGGTAGGCGTCGCGCAGGGTGCGGACGTAGCTGGGTAGCTGACCGCGGAGGATACTCTCCACCACCCCGGGGGTGATCAGCACGGGTGCCACCTGCTCAATGGGAACGTCTAGACCGATCGTCTTACGGATAAAGGCGGCATCTTCATCCAGTACTGCGGTTGGCGTATGGGCCACTGATACACTAACTGGCTTCATGTACCCAACGCGGAAGCCATCGCGCTGCATGCGGCGCAGTAGGGCGATACAGACGGCACTCTTGCCGACGAACGTCTCCGTTGATGCAACATAGAGCGTTGCCATGGGTTCCTCACCTACTGAACAATGATCCGCGCATCTAGAATAACCGCACCTTCACCCTGGTGGTGCACAACCAGCGGGTTGATATCAAGCTCGACAATCTCGGGCAGATCGATCACCAGTTGACTCACACGGAGCAACACATCCTCTACTGCTGCCACATCAGCGCATGGGCCCCCATCTGCGCCGCGGAGCAGCGGGAAGGCGCGCAGGGCACGGATCTGCTCACGCGCATCCTGCTCGCTGAGGGGGGCCACGCCTGCGCTAGTATCTCGTAATACCTCACTGTAGATCCCACCGAGTCCGGTCACGATCAACGGACCAAACTGTGGATCACGGCTTACACTTATCAGCATATCACGACCGGGGTGGATCATCTCCTGCACGTAGATCCCATTGATCCGCGCGCCGGGCCAATATTTGCGTGCACGGTAGTCGATCAGTTCAAAGCTGTCACGCACTGCAGTAGCATCAGCAACCCCAACGCGCACTGCGCCGATCGCACTCTTGAGCAGCATATCTGGGCTGGCGATCTTCATCACAAGAGGGAAACCGAGTTTGATCCCGAGCTGCACTGCCTCTTCTGGCGAGTGCGCTAGGTAACTTTCGGGGAGACGCAGGCCGTAAGCTGTAAGGAGTGTGCGAACCTCGCTCTCATTCAGTTCGACACGCCCTGCTGCACGGATATCCTGGAGGAGGAGCCTGAGCGGATCGCTTGCCACCTCGATGTGGCGGTAGCGTGGAACGGGCTGCCGCTGTCGCTCCGTATAGTGGTACATCGCAGCGAGGGAGTGCACGGCCCGCTCTGGAAAGCTGTAACTTGGCACCGCCCTGCGGTGGAGGAGTTCAACGGCTGGTTCCAGGCTTGTACCACCCAGAAAGCAGACCACCACCGGTTTTGCTGCAGTGGCAGCGATGGTGCTGATCACCTCAGCCGTTTTCATCGGCTCCGTCTGGGCCTGAGGGGTCAGTAAGACGATCACCCCATCGACGTTTGCGTCGGCGAGCAGGGCAGTGAGGCCAAGCTGGTAACGGTCGTGGCGCGCATCCCCCAGCAGGTCGATGGGATTATAGACGCTCGCAGCTCCTGGGAGGGCGTCCTGGAGTTGCGCGATGGTCAGGGGGCTCAGGCTCGCCATGCTTAAACCGCTGCGTTCAATCGCATCGGCGGCGACGATGCCGATACCGCCCGAGTTGGTCAGGATGGCCACCCGCTTCCCCCGAATCAGGGGTTGATAGGCGAAGAGCATTGCCAGATCGAAGAGCTCACTGATCGTACGGGCGCGTATGATCCCACTCTGGGCAAAAGCCGCGGCGTAGGCCTGCTCTGAACCGGCCAGTGAACCGGTGTGGTGGGAAGCGGCCAGCGCTCCTGCACCGGTAGTTCCACTCTTAATGGCGATGACCGGTGTGGTACGCGTCACTTCACGAGCTACCGCGATGAAGGTAGGCCCATCACGAATATCTTCCAGGTAGGCGAGAATTACTCGGTTGTGCGGATCACTGCCCCAGAGTTGGAGGAGTGCCACCTCATCAATATCACGCTTGTTGCCAAGTGACACCACGTGCGAGAAGCCCAAGCCATGACGGTTGCTCCAGTCGAGAATGGCACTGCAGATCGCACCCGACTGTGAGATCAGCGCGATATTGCCCGGGTTAGGCATCAACGCGGCAAATGAGGCGTTGAGCCGACTCTGGGTGTCAA
The DNA here is from genome assembly GCA_903915775.1 of uncultured Chloroflexota bacterium. Classification (GTDB taxonomy): domain Bacteria; phylum Chloroflexota; class Chloroflexia; order Chloroflexales; family Chloroflexaceae; genus Viridilinea. Next base: position 7,616 of record CAIWUD010000032.1, read on the forward strand.
TCACCCCTAGGCTGTTGGGGCCAATCATGCGCATCCCATAGGCTTGCACCTTCGCCTGCAGTTGCCGTTCGAGCTCACGCCCTTCACCACCTACCTCACTGAAACCGGCTGCGAGCACAATGAGACCGCGTACACCCTTGCGGCCACACTCATCAACGACGGGGAGGATCCGATTGGCTGGAATGGCCACTACGGCCAACTCGATCGGCTCGGGGACGTCGAGCACACTAGCATAGGCACGCTGGCCCAGGATCTCGGTTGCC
>CAIWUD010000033.1 GCA_903915775.1 uncultured Chloroflexota bacterium
CTCCCCCCAGCGGCAGAAAGTCCCGAGGGTGCGCTCCCCTCCCCCCAGCGGGGGGAGGCGGGGAGGGGGGTGGAGAGCGATGCCATGACCACCGCTGCCTACTGGGTGCGCCACGTGCGCGAGGCGGTGCGCTTCGCTGATGGCATCGCCACGCTGCAGGCCACGGGGGTGGAGGCGTTCCTGGAGATTGGACCTCGTCCGGTGCTCCTCGGCCTCGTGAGGGTTCAGTGGTCCGTAGTCAGTGGTCAGGGGGACGAGGGGGGTCAGTGGTCCGTAGTCAGTGGTCAGGGGGGCGAAAGGGGTCAGGGGTTAGGGTTTAGGGTTCAGGAGGGAGGCAACACGGCGACGGGGGAGCGCGAGGCGACGGTGGAGGGTGGCGATGGACGTCCGGAGCCGCTCCTCTTGCCCAGTTTGCGCCCAGGCCAGGATGTGTGGCAGAGCATGCTGACGAGCCTGGGGACACTCTACGAGCGCGGGGCGAGTATTGATTGGCATGGCTTCGAGCGGGACTACGTGCGGCGCCGGGTCGCCCTGCCCACCTACCCCTTCCAGCGCCAGCGCTACTGGGTCGAGGCTCCAACGACCACGACCGCTTCCACCTCCCCCGTACTCCGTGACTGGTGGGATGGCGTTGACCTCGCTGCCCTCAGCGCCCGCATTCCTGCTCGCACCTCCCTGGCTACGATTGACCCAGCCCACCTCACCGCGATCCTCCAGGCTCTCCGCGCCGAGCAGCAGGCAGATCCGCAGGATCAGTCCATCGCGTCCCTCTGCTACGACGTGGCCTGGCGTCACGCTCCCCTCCCCCATCCGGTACAGCCGCCCCCCCCCGCGACCGCCACACACTGGCTCATCCTAGCCGACCGCGCCGGCCTCGGTGTTGCCTTCGCGGCACGGCTCCAGCAGGTGGGCTACACAAGCACCCTTCACACGGCCGATGGGTACAATGGCCCCCCGGCCCTTCCTGACCACCCCCTCTACGGTATCCTCCTGCTCTGGAGCCTAGACATCCCAGAAACGCCTCCCTCCCTCCTCACAGACGAACGAGTTGTCTCCGCCCTCCTGCAACAGCAAGCCCAGAACAGTGGCATCCTCCTCTACCTTGTCCAACAGTTCCTCGCACGCACCAGCAGTGATGCGGCTTCCCCACGCCTCTGGGTCGTGACCCGGGGAGCCCAGATGCTGCCCGACGTCGCATCGCCCCACGCCATCGCCCCGCTCCAGAGCACCCTCTGGGGCATGGGACGCGTCGTGTCGCTCGAAGCCCCGACCCTCTGGGGTGGTCTGATCGACCTCGACCCCGCAGCAGCATCTTCCTGGGATACCGACCTCGCGGCCCTCACCCAGAGCATCTTCAGCGACGACCACGAAGAGCAGGTCGCCTACCGTGCCGGTCAGCGCTACGTTGCCCGGCTGCGCCCGCGACCCGCTCTGCTGCCCGCTGCTCCACCGGCCATCGATCCCGCAGCGAGCTACCTCATCACTGGGGGCACCGGGAGCCTTGGGCTGCTCAACGCGGGCTGGTTGGCCGAGCAGGGGGCGCGCCATCTCATCCTCACCAGTCGGCGCGGGGTCACCACGATCGCCCAACAGACTGCCCTCGATGCCCTAACCGCCCGGGGGGTCACGGTGCAGATTGCGTGCGTTGATGTCGCCGACCCCCAGGCGATGCGTGCCTTGGTCGCCGACCTGGACGCCCACGCCCCACCCCTCCGCGGCGTCATCCACGCCGCCGGTGTGAGCTCTCTGCAGCCCTTGGCAACGCTCGCCTGGAGTGAGGTCGAGGCGGTCTTGCGTCCCAAGCTGGTTGGCGGGCTGCTCCTCCACGAACTCGTGGGCAGTCGGGATCTTGACTTCTTCCTCAGCTACAGCTCGGGGGCTGGGATCTGGGGTGGGGCTGGTCAGGCGCACTACGGGGCGGCCAACCACGCCCTGGATGGGCTCAGCGCCTGGCGGCGGCAGCAGGGGTTGCCGTCGCTGAGTATCGCCTGGGGCCCGATTGCGGGGACAGAGATGGTATCGGCGAGCGATACAGCCCCGTTGAGCGCAATGGGGGTGCAAGTGTTGGAGCCGGAGCAGCTGCTGGCGGTACAGGCCTCCCTACTGGGAGGGACCGCGCAGCAGGTGACGGTTGCAGCGATCGACTGGAGCCGCTTCCGCCCACTCTACACCGCGAGCCGCCAGCGGCGACTGCTGGACGAGCTTGCGGACAGCGTAGGTGTGGCGACGCCACGGCACGCTGCGCCGTCGATGCGGGGAGCGCTGCGCTTTGACCGTCAGGAGTATGCTCAGTTGTCACCAGACGAGCAGCAGGCGCTGCTCGTCGATCTCCTCCGACAGACCTTGATGCGAATTGGGGGGTTCACTGCCGAGCAGGTACCGCTCACCCAAAATCTGCTCTCCGTCGGGCTCGACTCGCTGATGGCGGTCGAGTGGCGGTTGCAGATCGAGGAGCTCTGGGGTGTACAGGTGCCACTCTCGCAACTACTCGTGGGCGATGGGCTGATGACAATCGCCCACTCTGTGATGGAACAGCTTGCGGCACAGATAGACCGGATGGGTCGCGACTCACAACGATGGCTTACAACCGATCCCAAGGTACATGCGCCTGCCCTAGACGCCATCTGGTTTTACCCCGATGACGATTCAACAGGTAACGGTGACAATGATTATATTCCCGAAAAAGGAGTAATCTGATGAACCCGAAACACCTGCTGCAACATTTCATCCTCAGAGGCATTCGTCTGTGGGTAGAGCAGGAAACCTTACAGTACACTGGTCCGAGGAGGTGGATAACGCCGGAGTTCATTCAACTCCTGAAGCAGCAGAAGGTACCGTTACTGGGCGTGTTGAGCGGTTCACAGACAATTCCTCTCTCCTACGGTCAGCAGGGGCTCTGGATGATCCAACAGCAAGATCCGGATACCAGCGCCTACACACTCTCAGTTGCCTTCGAGTTACGCGGCCAACTCAACCAACCCCTCCTGCGTGATGTACTCCAACTGCTCGTCAACCGCCACGAGTCCCTACGTACATGCTTTGTCTGGCAGGATGGGCAGATCGTCCAGCAGATCCAGGGCTACCAGCCTGCCGCGATCGAGGAGGTGATGGCAGCGGGTTGGAGTGACGCCGAACGTGACCAGCAACTCCGGATACTGCACGAACGCCCCTTTGACCTCGCCCAGGGACCCCTCTTCCGTGCCACAATCCTGCGGCACGGATCGGAGCAGCATACCCTCCTCCTCTCCATGCACCACATCATCATGGATGGCTGGTCAATCTTTCAGCTCATCGATGAGTTGCTCACCTTCTACCGTGCCCTGCAGGCGGGGCAACCAGTGGATCTCCCCATCATTACCCAGACCTACAGCGACTATGTGGCGTGGCAGCGCGACCTGATCCAGCACGAAGAAGCACGCCTCTGGGCTTTCTGGCAGGAGCAGTTGCAGGGAGAGCTCCCCGTGCTACAACTCCCGACCGACTACCCACGGCCAGCCGTGCGCTCACTCCATGGCATCAGCTACCCGATGCAGATCCCGGTGGGCCTGACCGCACGATTGAAAGAAGTTGCCAGGCAACAGCAGTGTACGCTCTACACCCTCCTGCTTACGGCGTACCAACTGCTCCTCGCCCGGCACACCGGCCAGGAGGAGATCCTGGTCAGTCTCCCCACCGCAGGACGCTCAAACCCGGCACTACGCGAGGTGATCGGCTATGTTACCTCCCCGGTCATTGTGCGCACCCCTATGGCTCACCACACGACCGTTGCCGCATTACTAGAGCAGGTACAAGCACAGATCGTTGCGGTACTTGACCATCAAGACTACCCATTTGCCCGGCTGGTGGAGCGGCTGAACCCACCCCGTGATCCCAGCCGCACACCGGTTGCGCAGTGTAGCTTTGCCTTCCAACGCCCCCTGCGGGCTCAGGAAGTGCTGCAGTCGCCCGAAGGGTACCACGTTGGTCAGCTCCAGCTACAGCTTCTCCCCCTCTCCTTTCCCCTCAATGCAGGGCAGGAGGATATCGCCCTGGATCTGCTGGAGACCGAGGAGTTTCTGAGTGGGAACCTGAAGGGGAGTGCGGATCTCTTCACCCCGGCGACCCTGGAGCGGATGGCTGCACGGCTCTCCCATCTGCTGGAGGCGCTCACCCAAGAAGGTATGCTGCAGCGACCAATCGCGCAGGTGCCTATCTTGCCGTCAGCCGAGCAAGAGCAACTGCTCATCACCTGGAACAACACCGCGGTGGACTACCCGCAGGGGTGCATCCACGAACTGTTTGAGGTGCAGGTGGCACGGACGCCGGATGCAGTCGCGCTGATCTTCGAAGAACAGCAACTGAGCTACGCCGAGCTGAATGCGCGGGCGAACCAGGTGGCCCACCAGTTGCAGGCGCTGGGTGTTGGCCCCGAGGTGCTGGTCGGCCTCTGTGTGGAGCGCTC
>CAIWUD010000034.1 GCA_903915775.1 uncultured Chloroflexota bacterium
CTGGCCCGATCACCTCCTCCCTGCGCATCACCCTCATCACGCATGCATGCACGGATGACGCGGGGGCAGGAACGACGGGGTTCCTGCTTCTCGTAGTCTAGAGTGGGAACAGCGGGGTAGCATCAGTCAGAGCTACGGAAGCCGTGCAGCGTGGCGACGCACCGACAACGCCATGGCTTACCAGATAGGAAGTGCGCGTTCGTTCAGGGAAGGGGGCTCCGGGTACAGTGACGTGGGGGCACGGTCGTCCTTAGCACCTTACCCGACACCACACCCCGACCATGAGAGCCACCCAAAGAGCAGGCACCAGAGCTGGGTCAACCAATCGAGCATCGCGCTCCCTCCCAGCGCACCCGGTACCCGATTGGCTCGGTCGGTGTTTCCCGGGCTCCACCACGTCCCATCCGGGCGCCCCGGGTCAGCCGGAGCCAGCAGGGTCGCTGCGGGGTGTCCAGGCGGCGGTAGCTGTACGGGTACATCGCTCAAGCTCGCCTCCCCAGGGCCAGCAACCACGGGTACCGGCGTCCCCTCGTCCAGCATGAGCGTGTTCGGGTTCGCCTGCGGCAGGAACTGCAGCGGGTCAACCCACGTTGTCCCACACCAACTCTCCCCCGGCGGTGCCTGCCCTTCTGGTATCCCCGCGATCTGGAGTGGCCACCGGCATGTGTTCGTCCACTGCCCGATGTCTACCCCCAGGTGCAGGTGCACCCCAGCCGCTCCAGCCGGGATGAGCCGACCCGTCTGGCCAATCCACCCCACCCTCCCCACCAGCTGCCGCAATACGCTGCCGGTCGGACGCTCCCAGCCGAGCGGCATGACCGGTGGCCCACAGCCTCGGCTGTAGCTCACCCCCGGCGCATCCTCCCACGTCGGTGGATCGGCCGCGCACGCCCCTGCGGGCAGCGGCACCCCATCCCCTGGGCGACTTGACCCCGTCCGACACCCTACGGTCGCCCAGTCGATCGTCGGGAAGGCTGCCGCCAGAACCGACTGCGGCCATACCTGCGCCATCGCACTCTCCCACGCGATCCCATCAGGGTGGTATTCGTAGTGCCACCATTCAGCCACACTTCCCTGCGCCGGAATCCGTGACCACCCGTGAGATTCGAAGATCGCCGTGAGATCCACCGCTCCTACGAAGACCCGGAACATCGCTCCATCGCGGTGCAACGTGAACGGCCCCCCAAGGTTCAGGTCGATGGCTCGCCCCGCCTTGTGCCACGAAACATACGAAACACCCGGTTGGTCGCTCGTGAAGCCCGGGGCGCGCAGCGCGTCAGCCAGGATCGCCAGCACATCCTGCCCCGTCTGCGCAATCACCGCTTGGCGCACCAGGGCAAAGCTCGCCGCAGCCTGGGCGTTGAGCCGTGGGTCGGCAGTGCGAACGTTGGGGAGCGTGACCAGGGCCTGGGGGATGCAGGTGGGAAGTGACTCCTGGGTCGGAGGAGCGGCAGCGAGCACCCCCGGATGGCTCAGACTGATGAGAACGAGAACGAGAACGAGAACGAGAGCGAAAACAAGGAGGGGGATCCTCATGCTCGCCACGCATGCAGATCGTGTGAGAGCTCCTGGCATTTAGCGCTCTCCTTGAACTGAACGCGAGCCCGGTGTGGCCGTGGGTAGTGGCACCGGGGTCGGTACTACCGTGGGTTCGGGTGTGGGTGGCGGGGGGTAGAAGGCCCGGAAGGTGATCGCGGCGTTCGATGACTCCTCCCCCTCGACGATCTGCTGGTCAAACGTCATGCTCACTGGCCCTTCTGGCGTCAGCCCTTCTGGCCACACCACCCAGGCACGACACGCCCCCGGTGTCGCGTAGCGGTAGCTCCACACTGCTCCCGCACGCCCCTCGCTCACGACGTCCCCTGGACAGTGGAGCTGTACCTCCCCCACCGCCTCGTCCACGTAATAGGGACAGTCCACCTCCTGTGTGCAGGTCTGCGTCCGAACCCACGCCTGGTAGCTCTGCAGGTGACCGTACTGGATGCGCATCACCCCCGCCTCCTCCGGGTGACGAACCACCACCTCGACGACCACCCCCATCCCGCTGTGCAGCGGGTCGGGCGCACTCGGTCGATCCCACCCCACCCGATCGACCACGCTGTCTGCCACCGGTGGTACCGGACAGCCGTCGCAGAACGTCGGTCCCACTAGGTCGATCCCCTCGTGGAACTCCCACGTCTCTGGATTGTCAGGGTTCGGACGCCATCCAAAGGGACTACGCACCGTCCACCCCGCTGCCTGGTACGCCGTCTGGCCCGCAACGACCTGGGTTGGCGCAACGACCGGCCAGACCAGCGTGCTCTTCTGCAGCAACGCCGAGGCGATCAGCAGCGGGAACAGCAAGAACCCGATGAGCAGCGGAAGCGCAACCTGGACGATGCGTACGATGAGCGGCGTGAGCAGAATCTTGAACACCATGGTGAAGATTCCTTCGGTAATAGCCTATCCTCTGTGGTAGCTCGTGTCGCACCGCCACGGCGTGGGAACTGCCCTGCCGCCCACCGATAGACTGCTAGAGAGACTGATAGGCAGGAGGGGAAGCATCGGTTTCCCGGATGGTTACGCGTCGTATTCGTCCGAGCGCGAACGCGGTGGTGTAGGAGCATTGCGACCTCCCGCGTAGCGAGGGAGTGCCCCAAGACTCCCCCCAAACGCAGGGCCATCCCACAAAGGAGTGGTATCACCGTCGTCCCGACCGCCACCGCTGCCACTCGCACCGCCACTCGCACTGGCACGGGCGGATGCGGGGGTCGTCGGTGCGGGGCCAGGGGGTATGCCCGGCGTTCCCACGCCTCCGGCGGCCCCAGCGGCAGCGCCCACTGCGCCCCCACCTGCCCCGCCAGGGGCTGTCAGCGTTACCATCGCCGCCCGTCCCGCCATCCGCCAGACGTTCCGAGCCCCGCCCACCGCCTCCTGTGCCGCAAAGCCGAGAAGCCGCGGAGCCTGGAAGACCATCAGCATCGTTACTATCGCTAGCAACGGGCCAAGGATCGGCTGGTTCGTCACCCCGAAGCCGCTCAGCAACGCCCGCCCAAACCCTAGCGTCATTCCCCAGATCAGCGGCGTGGCGAGCAGTTCCACGAACCGGAAGAACCAGACCCGGGCGTAGTTCCATCCACCCCCGGTCGCGAGCGCCAGTCCAGCGAAGGGGCTGATGATCAACATCAGGTTCACCATCACGATGCGTATCAGTGCGTGCACCGCCAGCAGCGCGAGCGTGCCCCAGTAGAGAATGGTCACGATCGCGATGGTCAGGCTCACCCCCTGGATACTCCCCAACGACGACCAGAACGTCTGCTGCGGCTCCATCGGCAGCCAATTCCCCAACCCACCCCCAAAGGCCGCCGCGACCGCCCGTTCGGTGATCAGGTTTGCCGCACGGATGCAGAGGGTACAGACCCACCAGGCACCCTGGATGCCCACAAGCCCCGCAATGAACGTGGTCCCTAGGTCGATCAGATCCTCTCGTACGTTGCCCCGCATCATCAACAGCAGGAGTCGGTAGGTGCAGACCAACACCAGGAGCGAAAGCGCCACCTGGCGCATCAAGTCGTGCAGCGC
>CAIWUD010000035.1 GCA_903915775.1 uncultured Chloroflexota bacterium
CGAGGATGTGGCCAACACTGCTTTCGAGCTGCGTAAAGCCCAGTTCATCCATCGCCCGCCTCAGGAGCTCTTCAATCTCGTCGCGCCACGCCGTGGTGACGACGAGACGGTGCGATAGGCCGTCGGTAAACTCTGGTGTATAGTCGATCAGGTAGTTGTGCGCCACCCGGCTGAGTTGCGGTTCATGAGGAGAATCATAGTAGTCCAGGGCGATGTAGCGATCGATGGTGATCACCCAACCGCTCTGGGCGTGCAGTTGCTCCAGCAGGCGCTGCTGCTCGTCGCTCATTTCGACCCTGAGCCCCACGAGGCTACCACTGCTCCCACCGAGGATCTGGCTGATTGCCCCGGCAATCTGGATCTGCGTGCTGATCAGGGTGTCGGTGAGCCCCGCATTGACGGGGTGTTGTACATCGGTGCCCCCGCCATGGCTGAGCTGCTGTTGCCAGATGAGCCGTTGGCCTTCGGGGGTGAAGTGGGCGAGGGGGCGGCAAATCAGGCCGTAGAGGCTGAAGCTGCTCCCCTGCTCTTCGCTACTATCCGTCGCTAATGGGCACAACTGCGGCTGCACAATGTCGCACGCAACGGCGAGATGGGCATCCGGCGGCGGCTCGCTCCGCAGCTGTTCGATCGGGCGCTGCATGTAGCTTAGGGCCGGGCTGAGGTGGGATTGGGTGTCGAAGCGAACCTGGTCTTTGAAGAGTGCCCGTAGGTCGCCAATCTCCTGTACGCTCCCTAGCTGGTCGTCGGCAACGTAGGCATGGATGCGCAGCTGGGGTGGCTTTAGTAGCTCTGGCTCCTCATCTTCGCTCACCTCGGGTTGGCTGAAGATGTGCGACATACTCTCGGTAAGAAGCTCGCCGCGATCGGCGTTGATCTGGGTCACGCTCAGGCTGCGCATGGAGGGGTGGAGCTGCATGAAGCGCCGTAACTGGTTGGCGAGGATCATGGCGCTTGGGATACCCTCATGCTCGAGGCCGTAGCGATCGCCCAGGATGCGGGCCAGATCGGCTAGGCGCCGCTGCGGATCCACGAGGTTCGAAGGGAGCGCAAGGCCGTAGAAGAAGCGCAGGTTGGTGGTGTGGATCAGTGGCTGCGACGCGTCGGGGTGGTAGACGACGAGCGGCATGTTGGCCGGGGTAAGATCGCGGAGCCGCTCCAGATCGATCGCCTGCGCCCGCTCGCTATGCCTCAGCTTCAGGAGTTGCCGCTCCCAGTGGGCCAAAAGCTGCTGGTACGCGATGTACCAGACCAGGCGTAGCGGGTGTGTGGGCAGCGTGACGACCGCCTCTTCGACGCCACCGCCGCGCTTCGGGGTGATGATCAGCAGCGTATCGACCGAGAGCGCAATCCCGAGCTCTTCGCGGAGCGTGGGCTCCTGTGCGAGTGCCGCGAGCAGGTTGGTGTAGGCACGGGCGTAGGCGATCACCTGCTCCGCCGCTGCGCTATCCCAGGGGGCGATCGCGACCAGGTTGCGCAACTTCGTGCCCCGGATCCACTGCGCGATCTGCTTGCGCAGGTTTTGGAACTTCAACCAGTGCGTGCTGAGCGTAGCGCTGGGTAGCGGTGCCACCTGGTCAAAGGTCGCCTCGCCAATCTCGGCGAGGCCCAGGCGGTAGCGCCCCAAACTGGCGGGATGCTCGAGCAGATCACCCTCTAACTGCTTGAGCAGCCGGCTCATGCCGATGAGGATCGCGTAGCGATCGGTGAGCTTGAGGCGTAGATAGTCCAGATCGCTGCTCGACCAGAGGGGCTCCTGCTCCTCAAGCTGCTCGGTTCTGGTGAGCGCCCCTTCGATGCGCCCAATGGCCAGATTGAGCGTCGTTTGCGGACGAGTTTCGCGCTTACCCTGCGCAGTCGGCCTATCTTGGGCTTTCGCGATATAGAACTCTTCGCTGAGCACGACCAGATCCGCACCATCCTCCGCGCTCACCAGGGGATCCCCGGCCTGGTCGGTTGCGCTCAGCCGCACCTGGAAGCGCTCATCGGGCAGGCCCTCCTCATCGCTGTCGTCGAACTCGATCTGGAGCGTCGCACTCCGACTGATATGCTTGATGGTGCGGTTGGGTAGCTCGAGCTCATGCTGATCGGGGTTGTCCACCGGGACGATCTCCACGCGCCAGCCACCCACGTTGCGCGGCACCTTCGGATCGGTCGTCCATCCGACCCTGATGCCCCTGGCTCCTTCACCATACCTGGCGATCAGGACTCCACCCGCGCCGTCGGGCTGCTCCAACTGGGATTGGCTAGTTACTGCACCCGTACGATCGACAAAGCTCTTCAGGCTGATCTGGCGCAGATCGCTACGCTCCTCCAGCGGAAACTGCCAGCTGTCGAAGGTCGGCCCCTGGCTGTGGGCCAGGGCATGTGACCAAGCGCCATGGTCGTTCATCGCTCGTTGGTGGAAAAAGGCGGCGAGCGCCCGCGCCGTGCCAGGGCCAACCTTCGTTGCCGCGATCCGCTCGCTGAGCGAAGCCTGGAGCTTCTGCGGTAGCGCGAGCTGCACGACGCAGCGGCGGTTCCGATCCAGGCGGGCGCGAAAATCGCTCCCCCGATCCGGGATCAGACCGACGCGCCAGAGCTCCATACCTGCCTCGGCCAGCCGCCCCTGCTGCTCAAGCTCCAGCAGGGTGCGGCAGAAGTCGAGCTTCTGGCTATCGCTGACGTGCAGTGGGCGCCGGAGCTGGTTGAGCGTCTCACGGGCAATTGCCCCTGCCTCCCGCGAGAGCTCCTCGCGCAGCTGCTTGAGCACCAGCTTCATCAGTTCGCGGCCATCGATGCTGGCGAAGGAGTTGGCCAGTGAGCTGAAGGCTGCATCGACCAGATCGGTCGGCACAAAGAGGCAGAGCCGCACCTGTTTACGGTTACGCAGCTCGATGGCGCGGTCGGTGCTGATTATGAACTCATCGTTGGCGTGGCCAAGCAGATGGATCGTGATCGTAGGGGCGATCTGGCGTAACTCATGGCTGATCGTCTCGATCTGCTGGCGCTCGAAAAAATCGACGCGCGCGCAGTGGCCAAGCTCAGTAGCGGTGAAGGTCTGGGCGATCCGCTCAGCAATGAGCGCGTCGACCGATCGAGCTCTCCTACTCATACGCGACTCGTTGTATAGGGCGGCCGCAGCCGCTGGGCGGTGAAATCGTCCGAGAGGTCGGTGAAGATACCCATCTGGCGCAGACGGGCGAGCATGGCACGGAGATTCTCGCGGGCGGCGGCGTGGTACTCGGCGCCATGCTGGCCGTGGGGCGGGCGATCGATAATGAAGCCGAAGCGCCGCTCCAGAAAGGCGAGGAAGTCGCGCAACCGGATCTCCGCAACCACCCGCTCATCCGGAGCGGCGTTCGGCGGCGCCATGCGCACCGCCGCTAGCTGCACCAGCACCGCTAACAGTTCGTTGCTGGGCGCATAGCGCCAGCTGCGGCGGTTGCGCTGCACCCCGGCCAGAATGCCGTCGTTGCGGTTGATTCCACCAGCGCTGGCGAACCACTTGATATAGTTACTGAGACCCTGTTCACGCTGAGCATGGTCGAGCATGATGACCAACCTCTCGAAATCGCTCTCCGCCGTTACCGTCAACTGCTCCAGTGCCGCTGCGAGATTCTCTCTATCCTCTCCCTGCGTGCCCCGTCTCTGTGCCTCCTGGTTCGTTCTGAGAATATTGGCAATATCCTCCTGTGCATAGATATCAATGAGCAACCCCAACCCAGGGTGTTTGGGCAGGGCCAGGATCGCCTGCAGGTAGGCTGGCCCATGCTCGGACGCTGGCAGATTGGCGTTGACCAGATCTTTGTGGCGTCTACTCTCCTTCAACTTCTTCACATAGCTATCCAGTTGGCGCAGCGAGAGGTTGGCGCGAAAGAAGTGCTGGTAGGCCTCGACATCACGGCGCACCGCATCGGCGGCCATCTGGTGGCTCAGGCCACCAACGTTGCCCGTAAAGTCGAGGTAGATCTCGGGCGGGGCGGCCTCATCCGCGTCGCCCATGGCAGCCGGCAGCTGGCTCGGGTCGCGCACAAGCGCGTTGACCGCGTAGACCAGGCGCAGGGCGTAGATGAAGAGCTCCAGGTTGAGTAGCGGCTTGAGGTAGGCGATCAGGGCCTGGGAGGGCATGCGCTCGCTGTAGGCGAAGAGGTAGCTGACCAGATCATCGGCGAGGGCCTGCTCCTGCCGTGGGCAGGCGGGCGGGGTGTCGGTATCCCTCCTTGTACTGACACTGGTCGCCTCAAAGCCGGTACTAAAGGCGATGGTCAGGCGGGAGAGGATATCGAGCTCGGTGTCACCATCGTAGTAGCCATCGATCAGCGGCAGCCGCTCTAGCTCAACGCCCCGTCCGAAGCATTGGCGGAGCCAATCGCGGAGCAGTTTATGCTCCTGCACCTTCCGCGTGAGCGCAAAGTAGAGGAAGGCGTCGGCCCCGCGTTGGCGGCGACTCTCGGTGGGAAAGCCGGGCTTCGCCGCCAGGATCGAGTAGGGCGCAATGGCGAGAATCTGTTCGCCTCGGTTAGTATTCCCCACCCTACCGGTCTTGACCAGACTGGTGCGGACCAGGCGCTCCAGCACGCGGCGCCCATCCGGCGTTGCTGCGCCTTCGAGATGGTTGGCCAGCCTATCGATGTAGCGGGCAATCGCTTGCGGATCGTTGAGACGGCGTGCACGTGCCTTCCCATCGCCCAGGATTTTGAAGTAGAGTGCTGGGAGGAAGAGATCCATATCGATACCGTTCAGCTCCACAGCGAAGACCTTCTGGAAGACGGTGCCGGTCAACTCTTTCGGCAGCTTGATCTTCATAGGCGGGCATCTCCATCGGTGCGCAGCATCAAGCGCGGTTGCTGCTGCTCAAGGCGGTGGCGGTAGCGGCCAGCTTCGATCAGCAACAGGCTCTGCGCAGTGGCGAGCAGCAGGCTACTCTTAAATGGCGCGAGATCCTCCAGGAGCGAACGGAGCTCGGGCGTCGTCGGGTGCAGCCCATCGGCCAGGCGCATCAGCAGCTCGAAGAGATCGAGCTTAATCGGGAGGCGGGCGACAGCTGTGCGATGTTCAAACAGCAGCGCCTCGGCAATCACCTCAACCACCTCAGCGCCATCTGGCTGCTGGATGCTCAGGGTAAAATCGTCGAGGGGGAACTCTTTGGCCACGATCAGACGTTGCGCCGCAGACTGGTCGATCACCAGGTTCATCTTTCCTGCGGGTAGTTCGACATTCACCCCATCGGAGCGCCAGATCGCACTGGCCAGGCGGGCACGGATCGCCGCGTCGAGCGGGCGCCTCTGGGCGAGCAGATCGACAAACTCGCGCGCGTAGCGGTAGGGCAGCAGCTGTAGCCAGTTCAGGCGTGCAAGGAGCTGCTCTTGGCCCTCGAAGAAGAGCCGCCGCTTCAGCGCATCGGCCCACGCCTGGGGTTCGAGAAAGTGGTGCGGCGCGAGATCATCATCGAGGTCGGCAGCGAAGAGGCGCCGGCGCTCCTCGGCCTGGTCGGCGCGGCGGTGCGCCAAGAGCCAGCGATCGAGGTGGGGCAGATCGACATGCAGCGGGTCGAGGGCGCGCAGATCGTTGAGCAGTTCGTCGGCCTGCTCCTGGGAGGCGAACGCCGACTGCCAGTAGTGGAAGGCCAGCAGGCTCGTGCCACCATCGGCGGACTGGTAGGCTTGATGGACATCCTGGCACTGCAGATTCCCAGTGATCAGGTAGGCCAGGGCCGAGCGCAGGTCGCGCATGGTGATATGGCGCTGCTGCTGCAGGTGAACCAGGAGCAGCAGCGTTTCGAGGCGGCGGCTCACCTGAGGGTGGCGCAGACGGGCCGCGTTCTGGGTGATCGGGCAGATCGAACGGGCGCTACACCCGCTACAGACCGCCCAGCGGCTCGGGTCGACCAGCTTGGCAAGGAGTTGCTGGAAGGTCGATGGCGTCGGCGCATCGGGAAAGCTCACGAAGGCCCGCTGCTTGAGATCGACATACCAGACCCGACCCTGCACGCCGCGTCCTAGGCGCATCGCCCTATCAATCTGCTGATCCAGCCAAGAAAAAGTGCCCTTCACCTGTTCGAAGTAGTCGAGCAGACGTCCATCATTGATCGCCACCAGCACCGTCAGGGCGACATGGGGCTCCTGTTTGCCCTCGAGTGAAGCCAGGCGCGCATTGAGCTGCTCATTGGCGCTACGGCCCGCGTGGGCCTCCGAGGCATCGTAGCAGCTCCGGAACGTATGGCCAGCGAGGGTAATCTCCCAGCCACTCGCATCGCCCTGCAGCTCCTCACCACCCTGTTGCAGCAGGGTAGCACGCACCTGCTCCAAAAACGCTGTCTTGCCATCGCCCGGATTCCCGCAGAGGAAGAGGGCCAGTGGCCGTTCGGCGAGCAGCTCGGGCAGCAGCTGCAGATCGAGCTGCGTGGGCACATAGGTCTGGCGCACAAAATCGCTATCAAGGCCACGGTTATCGGCATTACCACCCTGACTGTTGCGGTAGAGGCCACGGATAGCCGTGACCCAGCTATTCTCGTGCAGCGACAACTCTGGCGTCGGTGGTGCGCTCTGTACCAGCAGCGCTCGCTCAATCTGCTGCCGCCAAGCAGCGAGTGTGGGGCGCTGGTTCGGATCGAGATCGAGAGCACTGAGCAGGGCAACGGCGAGGCGCTGGCGCTGCAGATCGAGGTGGTGCAGCGTCTCCGGAGTGCGCAGGCGTTGGCGATCAGCCTCAACAAAGGGCAGTTCAGCGGTCAGCATGCGAAAGAGCAGCACCGCAGCGGCGTAGCGATCACTATCTGGCGGCGGGGTCGGGCTAGTGAGGGCCTCGGGCGGCTGGTAGATTGGC
>CAIWUD010000036.1 GCA_903915775.1 uncultured Chloroflexota bacterium
CAGACGGTGTTTTACGGAAATGTAGACCGTTTTTTTAAAATTGGTTTTATACCTCGAGTAGATCCTGTTCATGGACAAAATATTATTTTAAAAATACAAAGACATTCAGAATCTATCGAAAAATATTTTGACACTTTAAATAATAATCCCGTCTACATACACAGAATTATTGGATATTATACAAAAGCATTTGATTTTATACCTTTTTTTAGAAATGATCGAGACGGAGAAAAAAAGTCAGAAGACTATAAATTATTTTATATAAAACAAGATTATAGAAAAGAGTTTTTATCACTAGCTAATAGCGGTTTGTTTTATTGGTTTTGGCATTCTCATGGAGATGGGTTTCATTGTGGTTATAGGGATGTTTTCTCATTTCCTGATCCTTTTGCTCATATGAGCATGAATACACGTCAGAAACTTCGAGATCTTGCTACAACTCTCATGATAGATCTTAAAAAGCACTCTGAAATCAAAATACGAATCTTTAAAGTTACTGGGAGAGCCGATCTGCAGGAATTTGATGTTGCCAAATCCAAACCCATCATCGACGAGATCGACCGCGTCCTTGCGGCGCACTACGGCTTCACCGATGAGGAGCTCGACTTCATCATCAACTACGACATCAAATACCGCATGGGGCGCGGGGAGGCGGATGCGGAGGGCGAGTAGGGGAGGAGGTGCGTTTTTTTAGGGGGCAACCACGGGGGGTTGCCCCAACGGGGGGTTGCCCCAACGGGGGGTTGCCCCAACGGGCGATTTACTGCCAACGGCAGGGCAACCACGGGGGGTTGCCCCAACGGGGGTTGCCCCAACGGGGGTTGCCCCAACGGGGGTTGCCCCAACGGGGGTTGCCCCAACGGGGGTTGCCCCAACGGGCGGTTTACTGCCAACGGCAGGGCAACCACGGGGGGTTGCCCCAACGGGGGTTGCCCCAACAGAGCAACCAGCAGAGACAGAGCCATGAACACAGCACAACCTCAAGACAAGGATCGCCATCACACCATGCAGACACCAACTCCTGAGGGCAATCAGCGCAGCATTGACGTACGGGTGAGACAGCTTCTCACCGATTTCGAGCAGCTCCGCGAGGCGCTCCTCGCCCTCTCCGACGACATCTGGCTCGACATTGATCATAACGACATCCAGGCCCTGGAAGAGGGTGTGCGTTTCAAGCGCGCCTACAACGAGCGCATGGCCGAGTTCAACCGCCACACCGGCGCACTCGCGTCACTCATCCAGCAATTCACCCATGTGTCTGCCGGGCCGCCCGTGCCTCCGAGCAGCGGGGCAGAGGATGCACGCACCATCCGCGAACTGGATCGCGAACAGGCCCACACGCTCGATGAAGACTTTCGCTACAAGCGGCCCTACGGCTTTGTGTTCTGTGGCAAAAGCTACCACAACCTCGCAACCTGGAGCCGGATCTACATCACTATCTGCAACCTGCTCATCGAGCGCGACGCCGAACGCTTTGCTGCCCTGCCAGACAGCCCTAACTTCATCCACCGGCGCGGCAACCGCGACTTCTCCTGGAATTCGGACGATCTACGCATCCCACTGGAGCTCCCCTACGGCATCTACGTCGAGACTAACCTCTCGGCCAACAGCATTGCCAGGCGCATTGGGCTCCTACTCGACCACTTCGAGATTGATCGGCGCGAGTTCGTGGTCTACCTCCACCAGGATCGCGATGCGGAGCAGTGACACCCAACCATGAACGGAGGTAGCTTCTAGGCTCACCGAGCGCCCGCTCGGTGCCTTAGGGAACTGGTCGCATGGCTAAGGTATGTTTCAAACCAGCTTGACACGCTTCCGGGAGGTGTGGAGGGCGAAGCCCTCCACAAAAACAACCAACCCAGCCCTGGTGCCGCCAGCGTGTCAAGCCGGCGCAGCCGAAACTGAAGCATGCCTAAGCGCGCAAAGGGCCCGCCTATGCTATACTCCAAGGGCTACCCATGCGAGAGAAGGCCGTGCTGCCATGCCCATGCTCCGCCCCCTGGCTCGCATCTGGACCAGCCTGCTCGGCTCTACTGCCCTCCTGCTCCTGCTTGGGCTGAGCGTGCGCCTGATGCTCCCCTATCTCAACTGGAGCCCCCAGCCAATTCTGGTGACGAGTGATCCTCCTGCTGGCGCAGAGGATGTGTTGCCGGGGGCAACCATCACGCTCACCTTCAGCACACCGATGAATCGAGCCAGTGTCGAGGCGGCTCTGCGTATCGATCCGCCCATTTCCGGCCGGTTTTTCTGGTCGTCCGATGCCACGTTGCTCAACTTCAGCCCTGATGGCGCACTGGAGCCAGCAGTCACGTACACTATAAGCCTTGATGCGTCGGCCCTGGGGCGCTGGTGGCGACCGCTGGCCAATCCTCAGCGCATCCAGTTCACCACGGCCGCCCAACCATCCGTGGTGACGGTACTCCCTACTGGCTCCGGTGTGCCCATTGATGGTCGCCTAGCAATTCTCTTCAGCCAGCCGATGGTCGAAGCAACCATGGTTGGGCGTCAGGTGAGCCTCCCTGAACTGCGTAGCGCTCCTCCTGTTGCGGTACGTACCTCCTGGCTCGATCCACAGACCCTCCTGATCACCCCTCAGCTACCCCTGGTTCCGGCAACGCGCTACACGATGACCCTTGACGCCGAATTGCGCGACCTCCTCGGCATCGAACTGGGCAGTCGTGTGCAGTGGAGCTTCACTACTGCGTGGCCAGCGCTCCTCGAATACGCACCAGCCGACCAGGCCCGCTGGGTTAGTCCCAAAGAGCCACTCCGCCTGCGTTTGGCAGCACCGCTCGATCAGGAGTTGCTGCGCCGTATCCTGCGTATCACCCCGCCGATCGCGGGGGAGTTGCAGAGCGAACTGGATGGGAACACGCAACTGGTGCGCTTCACCCCACGAGATGGCTGGGCCTACGGTGTGCGCTACAGCGTTGAACTCGTGGCGCCACCTGGCAGCGATCTGGGAACACCACCCGAGGAGCGCTGGCATTTTCGTGTAGAGCCACGCCCGCGCCTCGTCGCCTTTTTCCCTGGTCAAGATCAGATCCTGGCCCCCAATGAGCCGATCCGCCTCGTCTTCAGCACGCCAATGGAAGAGGCGACCCTGCGCAGGAGCTTGCGCCTCGAACCCCCGACGGACGATCTCGCGATCAGTGTCACCGAGACCGAGGTGCGTCTACAACCCTCGCTGCGCCCGTCGACTATCTATACAATCACCCTCCCAGCTGAGTTGCGCGATCGTGCCGGTGAAGCCCTTGGCCGCGAGGTGTCGATGCAGCTACGCACCGCTCCGGCACGGCCCACGCTCGCCACCCCCGATGCCCTCGGTCATCTGCTCAATCTCCCGTTTGGTGGTCCGATCAGCGTGACCCTAGAGACGATCAACCTTTCGCAGCTTGACCTGAGTCTCTACCGTCTCGATCAAGGCACCCTCCTCCGTACCCTGGAGTTGCGTGCTGATGCGTGGCTCGACTTTGAGCCTGAGCGCTACAGTCAGCCCCTCGTCCGCCAGTGGCAGGTTACCGCGAGTTCGGTGCGCGATGTGGCGGAGCGCCTTGAATTGCCAATAACACTCGACGCTGCTACGCCACTCACTCCTGGAGCCTACTACCTGCGTATCGTGACGGCTGAGGGACCGCGGGCCGATCTGGTGTTGCTCGTTTCGACGGCACGGCTGGCGCTACGCCGAAGTGAGCAGCAGCTGCTCCTCTGGGCCACCGATCTGCGCGGTACGCCGCTCAGCGGGCTGAATGTGGCCCTCTATCGGACGGGGATGCTGATTGAACGGGGGCAGACCGACAGTAGTGGACTCTGGGCGCCAGCGTTTGAGGCGAAGGGTGATACCACACCGCTCCTCGCTCTCATAGAGGGGGATGGCTTCGCTCTAGTACGCAGCGACTGGCTCATCACCACACCAACGGCAACTGTACCGAGAACCTACGCGCTGCTCTTCCCTAACCGCACGGTCTACACCCCTGGCGAGCGGGTCGAGCTGCGCGGCTTTGCCCGTGAGCGTCTGCCGGATGGGCGCCTGGGTTGGTCGGGTAGTCGTACGACCTGTAGGCTGCAACTGCGCAGCAGTGGGGTCACCCTTGGTACCGCGGTAGCCTGCCGCATCGATGCAACGAATGGTCTCATCAGTGGTGAGTTCCCGCTTGCCACACGCCTCGACCCCGGAAGCTATACCCTCCTAGCTCAGATTGGCGATGCAGAAAGCAGCCTGGCGCTGCGCATCACCGCCCCGGGGCCGTCCGCGATCACGCTGAGCGACCTATCTACCACAGGAAGCGAACTCTCGTTTCAGCTCAGCCGGAATGATCTTCCTGCACCTGCAACTACCATCAGTTGGAGCCTGCAGCTTGAACCGCTGAGCGCACCACAACTACCCGAAGGCTTCACGAAGCGTGCAATGCCCACCGTCAAGCCGGTGACCCTACATGGTGTAGGTGCGAGTGACCCTACTGGTCGCTTCTCCATTGCACTCCCAGAAGCTAGTCAGCACGCTTTCACCTACCATCTCTGGGTGAGTTCGAGCGACGGATCGGCAGTGGCCTCTGGTCTCCTGGGTGTTGATACACCTCACGTTGCACTGCGCCTCCCCCGTCGGCTGGTGGCAAGCGACCAGCGCAGCACCGTTGATCTGCTCATCCAAGATAGTCTGGGGCGTCCAATTGCCAATCAGGCGTTGAGTCTCGATCTCTACCGTGCCGGCTCCACCGGTCAGCCCCTCGTTAGTCGGCGTGCCCGTAGTGATGCTGAAGGACGCGCCCAGGTCGAACTGGTCCAACTCAACCCCGGAGTCTATGAACTGGTTGCCACAGCGGGCGGGCCCACCACACGCACCGAGCTCTGGGTCTATGGTGGACGCTTTGAACGCTGGCCCGCCGAGCCAGGTGCGCTTGAGCTGATCGTGGAGCGTGACCGCTACAGCCCAGGCGATGTAGCCACGCTCCTCGTCGCCGCCCCTGCTGCAACTGGTAGCCTGTTACTGAGTATTGAGGGGCGTGGAACGCTGCTGAACCAGGTGGAATCCTTTGAGCTTGGCCAACTGATCCGCATCCCGATTAGTAGCGACATGGCCCCCGGCGTGCTGGTCACTGCTCTCTTTGCCGATGCAGAAGGGTACCGTACCGGCTCAGTAACGCTCCATGTGCATCAGCCCGAGGAACCCCTAAGTCTGACCTTGCAGAGCGCGGCGGCTGAGCTCCTGCCGGCAGCCGGAACGACCCTAACGATGACGAGTAGCATCAGTGGAAGCGCCCTGGCTACCGATCTGCTAGTCGTGCTCACCCCAGTTGCGCCAACCGAAACTGCCGCTCCGGTCGCCCTGCCGAGTAGTCTCGCTCCGCAATCCAGGAGTGTGGCCGCGCTCCCCCTACCCGGCGGTAAACCTGCGGCTCCGGCTCCACCTCCACCCGTCATGCTGCAGCCACCTGGGATCTACCGGATCGTCACCAACACCGGAACTGACGGAATGAGTGTGAGCACACTTACGATGCCTGAGGAGCCAGGAGTGTGGCGCGTCGACGCCTATGCGTTTGCCCCCCAGCTGATCACTGCGACCAGTATCATCACGAGTAACCAGCCGATCAGCTACCGGCTGATCGCCCCAACGAGTCTCAACCATGGCGACCAGGCCGAACTGAGCCTCCAACTGCGCAATACGAGCACCCTAACGCATGAAATTTCGGTGCGCGCTTTTGCCTTGGGCCTCGATCTGTCCGCCCCCGATGCGCAACGTCTAGCCCTCCCCCCTGCCACCGATACACGGCTCGTTTGGAAGGTGACTCCGCGAGTGGGGGCGGCTAGTGCACGCCTCCTGCTGCTCATCAGCGGCGATGGAGTGAATGAGCGGGTCAGCCGCGACGTGAGCCTGAACAGCTGGATCCCCACC
>CAIWUD010000037.1 GCA_903915775.1 uncultured Chloroflexota bacterium
CAGTTCGCTCGAAGAGGAGTTACGTAACTGTCGGCGGGATATGCCGCTACAGGATGATCCTGAGACCATCCGCAAGCGACTAGAGGCTGTGCTCACGCTCCTGACCCTCTACCGTGAGGTGGTGGAGCGTATCAATGCACTATACCCTACCGTCGCTCAGATCGCGGACGAGGAGACCAGGAAGACCTGGCAGGCAACCTTGACACAGCAGCGGAATAAGCTCCTCCAGATGACGCTGAGTGACCTGATCGCCATGGAAGATCTCATGCGGTCGGTTGATGCTGATGAGCAGAACATTCAAGCTGAAGTGGCCCGAACAGCAGGTGTTCAGCCAATAGGCAGTATACTCGCCAGCCGGAGTAGCGCGATACCCACCAAACCATTACCGCTGTTCGGTAGCCTAGCAATCAGTCTCCCCGGTGGTGATCAGCAGCTACAGCTCGCCCAGTGGCGACGGATGATCTTCAACATCAGTAGCATCATCATCACTGCGGTCGGCTTGCTTCCCCTCGGCTTCACCCAACTCTACGTAGATAAACCCACGTTCGGGATGAACCCGTGGCTCGACTACCCCGCGCTCATCTTCTGGGCCCTGGGGATTGAGGCTACCCGCGAGGGCGTGCTCGGTCTGGTCAACCGATCTGATAGTAACCCGATGCAGTAGCGAGCGTACATGTTCACGTTTGGGATGAGCCAACGGCAGGGCAACCACGGGGGGGCTGCCTGTACGGGGGGAGGCGCCACGAGGGCGAGACGCCCTCGCTCCGGGAGAGGGGTGAACAGGTACGAGTTAGCCCAATCCAGCTAGGCGCTCATAGATGGGGAGGGTGCCCATGGCGGTGCGGCGCCAGGAGAAGTCGCGGGCGCGCCGCCGCCCACGAGCACTCAGGTCACGGCGGAGGGATGGGTTATTGAGCAGACGAGCAAGGCTCTCGGCCAACTCGATCACATTGTAGGGATCGAAGGTCATGGCGGCGTTACCCACCACTTCAGGGAGGCTGGTAGCGTAGGCGCAGAGTACCGGAGTGCCGCACGCCATGGCCTCCAGGGGTGGTAGCCCAAAGCCTTCATAGTAGGAGGGGAAGACGAAGAGCTCGGCCCCACTGTAGAGGGCTGGGAGATCGGCGTCGGCGACGTTGGGGAGGAAGCGTACGGTGGCACTCAGACCGAGCGTCTCAGCGAGCAGACGCAGCTGCTGGCCATGGGCCGTCGCATGGCCAGCGATGACTAGCAGACTCCCAGCTCTCGATTCTGCCTCATCCAAACGGCGCCAGGCCCGAAGGAGGCGTTCAAGGTTCTTATGTGGCTTCTGCGCACCGAGGTAGAGCACGTAACGCTCGGGGAGGGTGTAGCGCTGACGGAGTGCCGCAACCAGGTCAGGAGGCTGTGGGCTAAAGCGGCGCTCGGCTGCCGCAAGGGTCACCGTCACCCGCCCGGGATCAAGCCGGTAGACATGGATCAGATCGGCACGTGCACTCTCCGAGGTGGTAATGAGTGCGGCTGCGGTGCGTATAGCCAACCCCATCGTGAGACGGTAGAAGAAGCGTCCGCGCCGGGAGAGCTCCCGTGGGAAGCGCCAACCGAACAGGTCGTAGACCGTAACGACCGACGGGCAGCCGAGCGGTAGGTAAGGTTTGACATAGTAGGGTGAGTGGAGCAGATCGAGGCGCATGCGCCGCACGAGGGCGGGCATGAGCAGTTGCTGCCGCAGGCTAAAGGGGCCGGCTGCGAGTGGCACCAGTTCTACGTTTGGTAACTGGGCGAGGGCAGCGAGATCGTAGCGCTGCATATCGGCACTGGGGTCGATGATGAGCAGCAGGGTATGCCCCGACTCAAGCTCAGCGAGACCCCTGGCCAGACCAAGCGTATAGCGCCCAATACCGGGAAAGTGATCGCTCGCGTAGCGTGCATCCAGTCCGATGCGCAGTGTGGACATGGTTCAGGAGTAGTCCTTTGCATAGGGGGGTTCAATTTTGGCTGCACCGGCGTGGCAACGGCAGGGCAACCACGGGGGTTTCCCGTACGGGGGGAGTGCCACGAGGGCGAGACGCCCTCGCTCCAGCGCAAGAGGGAACAGCTACGGTTTGCGTGCCACGAGGGCGAGACGCCCTCGCTCCGGCGGATGATGGGTTTACAGCTTACCCCTCCATCTCCTCAATCCGTCCAAGATCGCGTAGCACCGCGTAGATCCCGCGGAGCCGGGTGCGGAGGAGTGCCTGCGCCTTCGTAATATCGAGCGTGCAGTTGCGTGGACGTGGGGGTAGAGTGGTAGCACTGAGTCCGGCACGAATATCGGCTGGATCCACGCCCCACGCCTGGGCAATCAGGCGGCCAAGCTCATAGCGACTGACCCGGTCGGCGCCAGCGATATTGAGGATGCCGTGGTAGCTCATGCCGGCCAATTCAAGCAGGGCTGCGGCGAGATCCTCTACATAGATTGGGCAGCGATACTCATCGGTAAAGAGGTGCGCCGACACACGGCCAGCAGCCACATCGAGGGCAAAGCGGGAGATGCGATCAATCGGCGTAAAGCCGTAGATCAGCGAGGTACGCACAATAACCGCCTGGGGATGCGCTTTGGCTACGAGGGCCTCGGCACGGGCCTTAGCCAGCCCGTAGGGGCTGATCGGTGCAGGGGGATCATCTTCGCGATAGGGGCGCGTCAACTCACCATCAAAGATCACATCGCTCGACATGTGGATGAGGCGTGCGCCAACAGCTGCTGCCGCACGAGCCACATACCCAGCGCCCTCAGCCGTGGTCGGCATGAGATCGGGGCCACTCTGCTGGAATGCGGTGTGGATGACAATTTCTGGGCGTAGTTGCCCAATTGCCTCCTCGATCACCTGGGGATCGCGCACATCGAGGGGGAGCCAAATCACCCCAGGGAGATCGGGTGGCATCTGGCTAAAATGGGTTGCGGCCACGGTATGGCCGATCGCGGCACTCTGGCGCACGACCACCCGCCCAAGGTAGCCCGTACCGCCCGTAACGAGCATGCGGCTCATGGTGCAGCTCCCTCTGGATCCTCCATCAGACCCAGGGCAACCCGGGCCGCCGCCTGGGCCGCCACCTGCTTACTGGGGCCACGACCAACCCCAAGTCTCTGCTCTCCCACACAGACCTCCAGGGTAAATTCGCGCTGATGATCCGGGCCGCTTACCCCGACTGTCCGGTAGTGTGGTGTGAGCCCAACGCGTGCCTGAACCTGCTCCTGGAGTCGGGTACGGTAGTCGACATGAGCTGTACCACTGATCACGGCCTCGATCCGTCCTTCGAGAAAGGGCGTGACGAAGGTTTGTACTGCCTCTAGACCCTGGTCGAGAAAGAGCGCACCAAGGAGTGCTTCAAACAGATCAGCGAGGAGCGGAGCCCGATCACGGGCTGCTGGTGTATCTTCGCCACGGCTAATCCGGACGTAGGCGCCTAGTTTCAGTTGGCGGGCAAAGTCGGCAAGGGTGCTGGTACGCACCAGAGCCGCACGTAGTGCGGTGAGTTCACCTTCGGTGCGGGTCGGGTAGCGTTTGTAGAGCCAAGCTGCGGTAACCAGGTTGAGCACGGCATCGCCAAGAAACTCGAGCCGTTCATTCGAGCTGAGTCCTGGAATCCGCTCCGGATGCTCGTGAAAGAATGAGCGGTGGATCAGTGCACTCTCAAGTAGCCGCACTTCCCGAAACGTGATCCCAATCTGCTCTTCAAGCCGGTTCGCCATAGGCAGTTGCCCACTACCAGATTGTCTTACGAGAGGGTTTGGGAGGGCTAGGCCCTCCCAAAAACTCACCACTTAGGCGCCAGTTTCACGGTAGCGGCGGAATGCAACACAAACATTATGTCCACCAAAACCAAAAGAGTTGCTGAGGGCCACTTCGATTGGGGCGGAGCGAGGGGTATTCGGCACATAATCAAGGTCGCAGGCGGGATCCGGGTTGTGCAGGTTGATGGTTGGAGGCAGCTGCCCATGCTGGATGGCGAGGATAGAGACGATCGACTCGACGGCGCCAGCGGCGCCGAGCAGGTGACCAAATTGCGATTTGCTTGCACTGACAGGTGGGGCGCTGGAGCGACCGCCAAAGATCGCTTTGATCGCGGCAGTCTCGACTGGATCACCGGCAGGCGTACTGGTGGCATGGGCATTGATGTAGTCAACGTCACCCGGGTGTAGGCCAGCACGCTGGAGGGTAAGGCGAATCGCCCGTGCAACCCCTTCGCCATCCTCGGACAGGTTGGAGATGTGGTAAGCATCGGAGGTGGCCGCATAGCCCACGATCTCAGCCAGGATCGGTGCACCACGCTGCAGGGCATAGTCAAGGTCTTCAAGGACAAGCACCCCCGCACCTTCGCCCATTACAAAGCCATCACGATCGGCGTCAAAGGGGCGCGAGGCCGTTGTAGGGTCGTCGTTGCGGGTTGAGAGGGCACGCATGGCATTGAACCCAGCGATGCCGATGGCGGTAATACTCGCCTCGCTTCCACCGGCGATGATTGCACGGGCCCAACCGCGCCGAATGGTCTCTACCGCCTCGCCAATAGCGTGGGCCGAACTGGCACAGGCCGAGGTGGTACAGAAGCTCGGGCCACGAGCTCCGGTGGTAATCGAGACCTGGCCTGCGGCGAGGTTCGTGATCATGGCGGGAATGAGAAACGGGCTGATGTGCCCGGGCCCACGGCTCCGTAGGACATCCATCTGCTCGGAAAGCGTGGCGATGCCGCCGATGCCACTGGCCATGAAGACGCCAACCTCATCGCGGTTAGTGGTGTCGATTACGAGGCCGGAGTTGCGTAGAGCCTCCATGGTGGCAGCCACAGCAAACTGCACGAAGCGATCGGTACGACGTGCCTCTTTGCGATCCATAGCCTGGGTGGGGTCGAAGCCTTTGACTTCAGCAGCAAAGTGGGTATCGTGACGAGAGGCATCGAACAGCGAAATCGGCCCCACCCCACTTCGTGATGCGAGGACACCTTCCCAAAGCTCGGGTACATTCAAGCCGATGGGGCTGACCACGCCCATTCCTGTCACTACCACGCGCCGCTCCATAACTCGCTCCTCACCGTTGTTCTGTTGCTTGCCGAGACTGCTCGGATTATACCATGGGCAGGTTTCGATTTCGGCTGCGCCAGCTAACGGCAGGGCAACCACGGGGGGTTGCCCGTACGAGCGCCACGAGGGCAAGATACCCTCGCTGCAAGTGTGACCAGTTCCCGAAAGCACCGAGCAGGCGCTCGGTGATCCCAGGTTAGGGCAAGGCATAGCCAGATCAGCTTGACGAGCGTGCGGGAGGTGTGGAGGGCTCCGCCCTCCACAAAAAAACTAACCCAGCTTTGGTCCCAGCAGGGGAAGTGTGAACAGGTACCTACGGGGCGCTACCAAGCTCGATCCAGTCGAGTTGGACGCCGAGCCGGCGCCCGTCCGGGCTCGCAGGGTCGATATCGCGTGGGGTGAAGGTGGGGGTGCGCAACTCGATGACGACTAGCGCCCCGGGGGGGCGTTCAAGGGCTACCCGTAACTCTTGCCACGCGCTGCCGACGGTGAACTCGCCCAGGGCGATACCATCGGCTGAGAGGGCAATCGTTACGGGATCTGCTGCAGGTGGACGCCCGGAGGCGATGCGCAGCCTGAGCTCGTTGGCGTCTTTGAGTACGGCGAGGCGCACCTGGGCGTGGCCGGTGGTCCAACGGATGCCATTCTCATCAGCAGCTACCGCATGCACCCCACGGACGAAGCCCAAATCAAGGCCTCCACCGAGATCCAGGCGGGTTGGTGCCGGGGTCACAGCCCGTGTCCAGAGCCAGTGTTGCAGATCCTGGCGTGTGGCCCGCTCCGAGGCGAGATCGGCCTGAGCCCCCTGAC